>JANXLS010000785.1 GCA_025355035.1 Planctomycetota bacterium
CTCATCTCGCCGCGCAGCTTCGACGGCTGGAGGTTGTTCACGACAATAATCGTTTTGCCAACCATTTGCTCAGGCGTGTAGAACTGCCGGATGCCTGAAACAATCTGCTTCGTTTCAGCACCGACTTTGACTTGAAGAATCAACAGGCGGTCGGCTTTGGGGTGAGGCAGCGCGCTGGTAACTTCGCCAGTGACGAGTTTGACTTTAAAGAAATCATCGATACCTATGAGCGCAACGCCTTCCGGCTTGATTTCAGCGGCCGGAACAACTGCAACGGGCGCGGCAGAAGCGACCGCCACCGGCGCGATCGGAGCGACTTCAAGGGGAGCAGCAACAGATGGAGTCGGAACAGGCTCGGACATGAATGTAGAACTCCTCAGTTTAGGATGAATGCATAGGCGATGGACAATTTTACGCCAAACCACAAAAAGGAAAACGGAAGAACCGAAACGAAGTAGGACGGCCATTTTTGGGCCGTCCTACGTTTCGTACCTCGTTGATTACAATCGCACTTTTGCACTCGCAATTAGCGATTGCGGTTGGCGTCGGTCGAGATGGGTTGCGGGCCATCGTCTTCGATAACCGGCGGAAGAATTTTGCGGATCGGCTTGTCGGTTACTTTCGTCGGCTCCTTCTTCGGCTGCGTTTCGGCCATCTTGGTCAAGTCCGGTAGCTTGTTGCCATAACCGGGTTCGAGCTTCTCAACTTGCTCAATCGCTTTCTGGCTGAGTCGATCAGCCTGCGCGCTCGGCACGCCGCTGTTTCGGCTCAGATCCACCACTGACTTCAAGCGCGTCTTGGCCGGTTCGACATCATTCTTCTGGAGCAGCGCCATGCCATACCAATACTGGTGGTCGGCGTTGTCTTTCATCATTGGATCGGCCTTGGAGAACGCTTCCAGAGCGCCATCCAGGTTTCCCGCTCGGAATTCCGCGACGCCAAGAATCGATTGCGCTTGCGCGCGCGTCGTGTCGTCTTTCGCTTCGTTGATGAGCAACTTTGCAATATCGGCGGCAACCGGGTCAGCTGTTTCGCGGTCCAATCGAGTGCGGGCGGCGAGCATCCGCGCGTCAGTGGACTTCATGATTTCAGCAGCCTTGTCGGCAGCAACTACAGCACCTTCGGGGTTGTTCATTGCGCGGCGAATTTGGGCGAGTTCGAGCCACGCGCTGCCATTGTCCGCATCAATCTTCAGCGCCAATTCGTAATTGCTGGCCGCACCCGCATAATCCGGATTCGGGCGGCTGGCGAGAACGTTGGCCAGTCGGCAATAGGACTGCGCGTCACTCTTCACTTTGATCGCCATCGTCGCCGCGCGTTCCATCATCTCCCAGTGGCCCAACTTGGTCGCACTGGCGTAGAGTGTTTCAATGAACTTGAGGTTGCCGGGCATTTGGGACAGCGCCGAGTCGGCGGATTTCTCAGCTTCTTTTTCGCGGCCGAGCTCCTTCAACATCTCGAGTTCCAGTGTGCGGGCATCTGTGTTCATATCCTCAATTTTGAGTGCGTTGCGGGCGTTATCCAACGCTTCTGTATAGAACTTCTTCGCATCGTCAGGCTTGTTGTCCTTCTTCGCCGCATCGCCCTGCAGCCTCGCGACGATCGCGAATTTGAAGTACGGTTCGCTGCGATTGGGTGAAAGATCCTTCGCGAAGTTGAATTCGCGCTTGGCGTCTTCGAGCTGATTCATGGACAGCAGCACGTCGCCCAATTCCATGTGCAGGATCGGATCGGCGGCGCGTAGAATCACGGCCTGGCTCAATTCCTGTTTGGCGAGTTCGAGCTTGCCTTCCTTCACATAGATGACGGCACGATTGCGATTCGCTTCCGGCAGTTGGTTGCGCGGCGCGAGCTTCTGCGCGAATTCCAATTCACGGAATCCCGCTTTGTCGTCGCCCAACATCGCCAGTGCCAAGCCCAATTCAGCGTGCGCTTCAGGATTTCCGGGAGCGAGTGTGACGGCGCGTTCAGCGGCTTCTTTCGCTTCGTCGGGACGTTGAATCTGTTCGTCCGCGCGAGCCATGTAGATGAGGCTGTTGACGTTCGTTCCGTCGCGAATCAACGCTTCTGCGTAGGCGTTTCGAGAATTCGTGAACAAGCGCAGTTCGAAGTACGATCGAGCCAATAGAGCCCACGCTTTCGCTTCGGCGCTGACAGGCATCTGTAGTTTTAGTGCGTTTTCGAACGACTGCGCGGCGAGGTCATAACGCTTGCGCGCCATCTGCTTAGCGCCCAATTCCATGTGGCGCAGCGTTGTTTCGCGGAGCGCCGTTTCAGGGATGATTTCAGCGCCCTTGATTTCCAGCCACGGCGTATTCTCGCTGCGCGAACGTTCCAGTACCCATAAATGAACCGGCGTGTACATCGGGAGGTGCGTGAGTTTTTCAAGCAATTCGGTCTTGCGGCGATCCACGTAAAAAAGCAAATGTATTTGTTCGCGCGATTCCTTGAGCCACAGTTCCGATCCATACGACCACGCGGTGAAATTCATGTAGCCATCTTCGTGGAACGGCGCCGTGAACGGTCGGTAGACCGACCCGGTTTTGCCCCAGAGGACGTCCATCTGAATTTTGTGATCGAGGAAGACGGACGGCTCTGCGCGAACCTTGTCGAGCGTTGCGGGATCGAAGCCGGACAGCTCTTTCGGATAGACTTCAAAATACTTATCCCACGTACGGCGCATATGCGTGAACGTGTGGCGCCATTCCGCTCGGGTGGATTCATGATAGATGGCAGGTTTGATAAACGGATTCAAGCTGGAGTCGCCAGCACATTCTTCCCCACTCACCGCGCAAAAGGCAATGGCCATCAAGGCCAATCCCAGCAACATCGGCTTCAAAATCTTGAAACGCTTTTCCATTTCGAGCGCCCTTTCCTCATTACCATTAAGGATGCCATGGCGGCATCGATCCGTTCTGCAAAACCACCCACCCGTTCTCATCGCCCGATAACGCTCTCGAGCGGTGACACGACAGGAGCATGCAAAGCGGCTGCTATGTGACCCCAGTATTATCGGCCCTAGGAGTCCTGCCCTTCATTAAATTTTCGTCTCTTTTAAGTGTGGAATCAATACCACTCCCCTTTATTGACACACGAATTTATACTCAGCATTCTACATCACGACGTGCATGTGTCTAACAGGTTGCCCTAAATTTTTATAAAGAAAAATGCACATGCGCCTTACTAGTCACACCCCTGTGTTCCATGGCTAGAGCGGTTTTTAAATGTCTGAAGACAAATCTGCTAGCGGCGGGCTGCGCGGTACTTCGTCAGACTCGCTTAACGTAGTCTCCAAATACGTTTCGCTCGTCTTCCTCGTCCCGCTTGCCCGGTGCGGCGCATCTTTGTCTCCATCCATTTGAAAAACGCTCTAGAAACTCGACTCCACGGTCCGAACAAAAATCGGTTGGCTTTCCCATGCGCCCATTTTTTCAGCGGGCGGCTCCGGTTTCTATCGCGCGCATCCCTTGATAAATCCAATCGCAGGATCATAATCGTTGTTTACGATAGTCACAAAAGTGGCGATAAATGGTAGTGCAAGTTCATGTCACCAGTCGTCGAGACGGATTGAGGTTTGAGAGCATGAAGCCTATTTATTGCACGGACACAATGGATCGCATCCCGCTGGAATTGTTCAAGCAGGGCAAGGCGGTCTGGTGCGATGGACGTCCGTATCTGCTCACGAGCGCCAAACGGCTGGGACTTCGATTTGACATCAAGCCACCCGCCGAATTCGCGGTGGCGCTGGGCTTCGCACCGGTCGCGGCGGCCAAGCCAGCAGAAGCGCCGAAGGTTCCGGCTGCAGTTCCCGCCATCCCGCAGCAAGCCGTTCCCCCGAAAATCGATCTGCCGAAAGCTGCGGCAAAACCCGTTGAACTGCCTGACAAGAAAGCTGCTGGGCCCATTATCCCGCCGGGTAAAATCGTCATTGCGGGAAAAAATCGCGACGAAGCATTTCACAAGATGAGCGAGGCACCCACTGTCGCTACAAACGAACCGCCTCCTAAGGTGCCGCCCGTTGAGGCAGCAAAGAAAGTCGAGCCGCGCGTTACGTCAAAGATCGCGGATACCCTTGCGGATGTTCCAAAACCGCCGGCTCTAAAACCTCTTTCCCCACTAAACGCAGCCAAGCCCACGCCAGCCGCTCAACCCACAGTCAGCCAGCCGCGTCCGGCCAAATGGATCAAACCCGGCGATCAAGTCGATGCCGCCAACGACGATCAAGCTACGATCATCGGCATGAAAATGCCGCAAATATCTGCCGCGAATCCTGCGACGCCCGAACCCAAAAAGCCTGATGTGCCGGTCGCTCTTGTCGCGAAGAAAAGCGACGATGTGAAACCTCAACCCTTTGCCGCACCGATTCCAGTCAAGCCCGCACCTGCTGAGCAACCGATAGGCAACCAGCCGCGCGCGGCCAAATGGATCAAACCGGGCGATGAAATCGATCCCGCCAACGACGATCAAGCCACGATTACCGGCATGAAATTGCCGCAATCCATGGTCGCGAAACCTGCAGCGCCTGAGCCCAAAAAGCCCGATGCTGCTGTCGTCATTGTCGCAAAAAAAAGCGACGTCGAACAGCTTAAGCCCGCGCAGGCGTCAGTGACTCTCCCGGCCGCAACTGTCGATGCCAAGAAAATCGAAGCCGTTCCACAGTCAGCCAAACCCGCGATCCCAACGCCGCCGAAAGCCGCTGAGATAGAGCGCGCCAAAGTCATGACGGAAGCTGAATCGCACGCCGTCGCCAAAGATGTTCCGATCGCAAAGAAAGAACCAGCAGCCCCCGCAAAACCGCCAGTGGATGCACCGATCAATCCGACAGTGACTCTGGCTCCGGTCGCGACACCCGCGAAAGTACCGGAACCGATCGCACGTGTCGCATTACCCACCACTGAAGCCCACGCCGCCGTTGTTCCGGCCAAACAAGAACCGCCGCCCGTTCCAGCCAAACCCGCGGCACCCGTTGCAGCGGTTCCCGTTGCGCAAGCCAAGCCCGTCGTTCCTGCAGCTGCTGCGGCAAAAACCGACGACGAAATGGAAATCGAAATCCCGTTGACGCCTGGACGGCCATTGAAACTCGAGG
>JANXLS010000807.1 GCA_025355035.1 Planctomycetota bacterium
TAGGAGAAGAGCATTATGAAGAGCAAGGGTTTTACGCTGATTGAATTGATGATTGTTGTGGCCATTATTGCCATTATCGCCGCAATCGCGATTCCGAATTTGCTCCGCAGCCGCATGGCCGCCAACGAAACGGCCGCTGTCGCCGCTTGCAAAGCCTTCTGCACTGCAGAAGACATTTATCGCCGCACGGATTACAACAAGGACGGCGTCCTCGAATACTCGCAGAAGCTCTCAGGCAGTAACAGCCTCTACGAAAATACGGCGGGTGCTGGTGATTTGGCCCTCGTTGACCGCAGCTTCGCGAACGCCGAAGGTGCCCCGCTCTCCAGTGCGACGCCGAAGTCCGGCTACGTCTTCGTCGTGTTGACCAGCCAGGGTGCGAGCGCGTCCGGCGGTGCCCGAACGTTCATCACCAACGGCCGCATGACTCTGGGCTACGCCTTGGGTGCCACGTCCAACCAGTACGACAGCGTCGGCCGCAATACGTTCGTCGTCAGCAACGCCGGTACGATCTATGAAAAGGATCAGGGCGTGGCAGGTGTTCCTCCGACTACCTTCAATCCGGATTCGACGTGGGTTATCGCTGAATAAGCTCGCTCTTCTCCGAACCGCTCGACCGAAAGCCGCCCCCTTGGGGCGGCTTTTGTTGTTGGACAGAGTTTGGAGTGGAGGAGTGCTTACTCCAAACTCCATGTTCAACACTCTGGCAGTCCGTCCTACGAGACGGACACTTCCGGTTCAAGCGCGAGTACTCGGCGGCGCAGTTGACCACAAGCCGCATCCACCCGCTTGCCTTTCGAGAAACGAATCGTGGTTGGGATGTGGGCTCGATCGAGAATGTTTTTGAACCGCTCCTGCGAATCGATGCTCGGCCGCTGGAATCCGCTGTCGGCGACCGGATTGAACGGAATCAGATTCACTTTGCACGGATGCGTCTGCAACAGCGCGACCAGTTCACCGGCTTGCTCTGGGTGATCGTTGACGCCCGCCAATAGCACGTATTCATACGTGACGATGCGGCGGGCTTTTTCGGAATATTCTTGGACGGCATCCATGATCTCTTTGATTGGATAGCGCCGCGCTGCCGGAATCAATTTAACACGAGTCGTCTCGTCGGGGGCATGCAGCGAAACGGCGAGTTCGATCTGCCGCTTTTCGTCAGCCAGTTTTCGAATACCCGGGACAATACCGACCGTCGATATCGTGATTTTACGTGCGCCGATTCCAGCTCCCTTCGGCGGCGGGTCATTCAGCATGCGAATCGATGCAAGAACTTCGTCGTAATTGTGGAGCGGTTCGCCCATTCCCATGTAGACGATATGAGTCGACGGATTGCCGGACTTCGAGCGCATCTGTAAAAACTGTTCGACGATTTCATGGCCTTTCAAATGGCGTTCGAATCCGCTCAACCCCGTCGCGCAAAACACACAACCCATCGCGCATCCAACTTGACTGGAAAGACACGACGTCGTCCGGTCCGGTGTTCGAATTTGGACGGATTCGATCAGCGCGCCGTCCGCCGCTTTCCACAGCCATTTTGTCGCATCGTCACCGACGCTGGTGCTCGCCATTTCGAGTTCATACATCGGCGCTTCGACCTTCAATTTTTCACGTAATGCCTTGCTGAGATTCGTCACGCCTTCGTACGATTCTACGCCCCGACCGAAGACGAATTGCCGCAGTTGCGTCGCGCGAAATGCCGGTTCTTTGTGCTTCTTGAACAGCACCACCAACTGCTCTTCCGTCAAGCCGGTGATCGGCAGCGGCCGCGCGGCGAGAGCAGTTTTGGCTGGGACGGATACGGGCGTGGAAGTCGATGCTGCGGGTGCGTCCATGTAGGGCGATTCCAAATAAGTGTGTGCGTTCCTCAACGACAATTTAATCGACGATCGCGCCATTTGCATTTCTTTTTCGAAGCGCCGCGTGATCCTCACTTATCATTCGATTGAAGCTCGATTATCATTGCGACGATACGAATGTAAACGTCCCGGAAGAAAAGTATGCCCACGTTGATCGTCATTGGACCCAGGCTGGCCGTCCGCGAATACCAATTGAAGGGCACGTTGTCGATCGGACGGCACGAGAGCAACGCGGTGCAATTGACGGAAGAAAAAGCGTCTCGCATGCACTGCAGTCTGCGACTCGAACGCGGGCAGGGCGTCATCGAGGACCTCAACAGCGCAAACGGCGTCTACGTCAACGGACTGCGCGTTTCATCCCAAATTCTCAAGCACAACGACCGCATCTCCATCGGCGAAACGACACTCATTTTCTGCAGCGATGTGTCACCTGAAAAAGTGAAAGATACAAAAGTCCTGGTCGATGCGATTTCGAGCGACGTCAACGCGATCATCCCGGATTCGTTCCTGGCCGAGATGTCGGACCGCGGCAGTCGCCCCGCGAAAAATGAAGCCGCCAACGTTGCCGAACGCGATGCAGAGCGTGCTGAATGGGTCAAGACGAAAGTCGTTCGCCCGAAACGCAAGACTCTCCGCGGAAGCAGCGAATCGTATTCCGGCGTCGTCGTTCTCGGCGCATTCGCTTTAATCGTGATTGCGTTTGTCGCGTGGCAGGCCCAATCCGCTCCAAAGCCCGCGCCGACAATTGCGAAACCTGACGCTGAAACGGTCGTGCAGCCTTCGCGCGAAAAAGAAAAAGCACCCGTCATCGAACTCGCTCCGCCCAAGCGCCAACCCGAGCGAGTCGTCATTGCCCCCACGGAACCGGCAAAAGAACCGTTGCGCTTGTCCCTCGAAGACCAGCTCAAGGAAGCGCTCGCCGCGCGCGACCGCGCGTTGGGCAACGGGAATCTGCTCGGAGCCAAAGCCGCGCTGCAATCGTTCCTGGTTTCGGTCCCGACTGCTCAAGCCAACGACGAGAGCGCTCGCCGCGCCAAGCGCGAATTGGACGAGACTACAAAAGTCGCCAACGCAGCCCTGGAAATGTCCCTCGATCACGCGCGTGACGCGCTGAAGTCGCATCATTTCCATCTCGTCTCCCAGCGTTGCACAAGCCTGATTTCGAACGACCCCGGCGGCCCGTACGGATCGAAAGCGCGCGCGATGCTGGAGCAGATCGACGAACAAACCGCGCAAGTCGCCTCAGGCGCGAAGGCCAAATCGCTCGACGCCATCGCCAACGGAAAATTGAGCCAGGCACGCTCCGCCGTTGAAGCCGTGATGGGCGAATTGAACGGAACGCGCTGGGCTGGAGATCTCGACACGTTGC
>JANXLS010000435.1 GCA_025355035.1 Planctomycetota bacterium
ACTCAGAGCATTACGGTGAGTGGCGGGACGGCTCCGTTTGTGACATCGCTTAACGGGACGTATGCGGATGGCGGGACGGGGCTGGCGGTGCCGAATGTGAATTCAGCGACGGGGAACGCGACGTTTAACAGCGCACCGACGACGGCGGGGACGGCGAGCTTTACGTTGACGGTGACGGATAACAATGGCGCGACGGTGTCGCAGGCGTATTCGGTGGTTGTCAATCCGGTGCCGACACTGCCGGCGACGATCTCGCAGGCAACCGTTGGGCGGACGTATGCGCAGAGCATTACGGTGAGCGGCGGAACGGCACCGTTTGTGACGTCACTTAACGGTACGTATGCGGCTGGAGGAACGGGGCTGGCGGCGCCGACGGTTAATTCTGCGACAGGGAACGCGACGTTTAACAGCGCTCCGACGACGGCGGGAACGGCGACGTTTACGCTAACGGTGACGGACAACAATGGAGCGACGGTTTCTCAGGCGTATTCGGTGATTGTGAATCCGGTGCCGTCACTGCCAAGCCAGGCGACGATTGCACAGGCAACGGCAAACATCGTGTATACACAGAGCATCACGGTGAGTGGCGGGACGGCTCCGTTTGTGACGTCGTTGAATTCGACGTACAACGATGGCGGGACGAGTTTGGGATCGCCGACGATTAATTCGGCGACCGGGAACATCACGTTCGGCAGTGCTGCAAGTCAGGCGGGGACGGTCACGTTTACGATGACGGTGACGGACGCCAATGGTGCGGTTGTTTCGCAGGCTTATTCCGTGACGGTTAATCCGTTCCCGACGCTGCCTGCGATTCAGGCCGCCGTGATTGGGATTGCGTATACGCAGAGCATTACTGTAGCGGGCGGCACATCGCCGTTTACGACGACGCTCAATCCGGGGTTCGCGAGCGGCGGGACGGGGTTGGGGGCGCCGACGATCAATCCGTCGATTGGAAATGTTATTTTCAACAGCACGGCGAACGCGTTGGGAACCGCGACATTCACGATGAACGTGACGGATAACAACGGCGCGCTGGCGACGAAGGCGTATTCGATTCCGACGTACAATTTCAGCCCGCTGCCGGGATTTGTTCCGGTGGGATTCCGATCGAATTCAAAGCCGTACACTCAGGCAATCACGGTGACGGGCGGGGCGGGAGTTCCGTATTCATCGCTAACGGTTTCGGGATTCAACGCCGGGGCGACAGGACTTTCCGCTCCGACGCCGGATAGCACGACGGGTATCGTGGGATTCAACAGCATTCCGTCCGCAGCGGGAACGGCGTCGTTTTCGATTACGGTGATCGACGCCAACGGCGCGACGGCGACGGTTCCGTATACAGTCAGCATTCACATCAACAAGACGCCGTCGTTCACGGTGGCGAAGGCGACGAGCACGTTGCTTGAAGATGCGCCGGGCGTTCCGATTGATCCTCAGCCATCGACGCAGACAATCACGGGAGTGCTTTCGAACATTTCGCAGAGCCAGGTGTTTCCGGTTGAATCCAGCCCGATCGATCCCAACGAAATTTCGCAGACGATTCGATTCAATGTCATCAGTGTGACGCATGCGACGCTCTTCTCGGTGCAGCCGACGGTCAGTGCGACGGGCGATGTGACGTTCACGCTGGCGCACGACAAGAACAGTGTGTCAGAAGGTGGCGACGCGGTGGTGACGGTGAACATTCAGGACGACACGGGCGACAATCTGACGGACACATCGGCGACAAAGACGTTCACGATCCGTGTTACTCCGGTGAATGACAAGCCGGATTTCCGTTTGGCTGTAACGACAATTACGGTACTTGAAAATGCTTCAGCGCAGAGCGTGGAAACCCGACCGATCCGAGTTGCGAGCGTTCAGACGGTTCCGAACTTCGCGATTAATTTCAAGGGTGCGAAGAACGTGACAGCGACGGACGAAAACAGTGGCGGGACGACGCAACATATTATGAAGTACATCGTCAGCAACAACGCCAACGGGATGTTTGCGACGCAGCCGGCGATCGACAACGCCGGGACATTGACGTATACGCTGGCCAAAGATCAGAATCAAAACACACAGGGCATCGTGACGGTGACTGTGCAGGTTCAGGATGATGGTGGGATTGCCAACAGCGGCGAAGACACATCTGACCCAAAGACGTTCACGATCACGGTGACGCCAGTCAACAATAAGCCGCAGTTCACCGCGAGCCTGGCGGATGTCGTTGTGTTTGAAGACGCATCGGGAAGTTCGGTCGAGCCGCAAGTTCCGACGGACACACCGACGAAACAGACGTTCGCGCATTTTGCAACGAACATCCTTGCCGGGCCGAATTCGGCGACGGACGAAAATGCGACGCAGAAACTCAACTTCAAAGTCACGATTCCCGCAGCAACGGCGAAATTCTTCGCTGTGCCTCCGGCAATAAACGCGACGACGGGCGATCTGACGTTTACGCTGAATCACGATTACAACACGGATGCGAACACCTCGATTCCGGTCACGGTTGTTTTGCAGGACGACGGCC
>JANXLS010000900.1 GCA_025355035.1 Planctomycetota bacterium
TTGAGGGCGACCGCCGATTCGATCTTGTTGTGCGCTTGCCGGAAAAGATCAGGCAAAACCTTTCCGCGTTGAAAAATCTTCCAATTCCATTGCCCAAAGATGAAGCAGGTTCGTCGAAGCATGGCGAGCTCGCGTCGCTCAGTGGGCTCGGGAAGACTTCGATGCCGGGATACGTGCCGCTGAGCATGGTCGCCACCATTGACGTGTCTGAAGGCCCGAATCAGATCAGCCGCGAAGACGGCAAACGGCGCATCGTTGTCCAATGCAATGTCCGTGGCCGAGACATTGGTAGTTTCGTAGCGGACGCGCAGGCGCAAATCGAAAAGAAAATCGGCCACATGCCCGAAGGTTATTGGATCGGCTGGGGCGGACAGTTCGAGAATCTAATCGCCGCGCGGCAGCGGTTGTCCATCGTGGTGCCAATCGCCCTGGCCCTGATTTTCGTGCTGTTATTCGCCACCTTCGGTTCGATCAAGCATTCGCTTTTGGTCTTCACCGGCGTACCGCTGGCCTTGACCGGCGGTGTCGTCGCACTGTGGCTGCGCGGGCTGCCGCTTTCAATTTCCGCTGGTGTTGGTTTCATTGCCTTATCCGGCGTGGCCGTTTTGAATGGTATGGTGATGATGACCTTCATCAATCAATTACGAAATGAAGGTCGCCCGCTGCGTGAATCGATTGTGCAAGGCTGCCTGTTACGGTTGCGTCCGGTGCTCATGACAGCATTGGTCGCCTCTCTGGGATTCGTACCGATGGCAATCGCTCACGGAACCGGAGCCGAAGTTCAGCGCCCGCTGGCGACCGTCGTCATTGGCGGACTGATCTCGGCAACGCTCCTTACATTGATCGTTTTACCTGTGCTTTATTTCTTTACGCATGGGGAGCAGGAATCGGTTAAGCCCGTGGTCGGGCCGACTGACGTTCACTAACCACCCACGCAGGCTTGAAAACCTGCCAAACAATGGAGGAGAAGAGTCATGAAAGCAAGCAGAATGATGTGCCTGGTCGCGGCGGTTCTTATCACGGGAGCCTACGCATACGGGGCCGAAAAGGACGAATACGATCCCAAGCCCGATAAGCCGGTTGCGTTGTGCAAGGATCATGGAGTGCCGGCTGATGTCTGCGTTTTGTGCCATCCGAAACTGGCGAAAGACTTCAAGGCAAAAGGCGACTGGTGTGCCGAACACAAGGTTCCTGAGTCTCAGTGCTTCCTCTGCCATCCAGACCTGAAGGCGAGGTTCCTGGCGCTGTCAAAAGGCGAAGCGCCGAAGAAGTTGAAAGAAGACGTGGTTCACGATCCAAAGAAGTAGTGCATGTTCTGCTCAAAATTTTTGTACCAGAGTTCGATCTCCAAGGAGAAAATAGAATGAGAATCCAATCGTGCCTGGCAATGTGCGTGATGATGGTTTTAGCGTCAAAGGCTTATGCCGAGGACACCGTTCAGGAGTGGACCGGCGAGACTGCGTGTTTGAAGTGCAGTTACAGCAAAGAATCCGGCGCAACGAAGTGCGGGGCAGGCATTAAGGTCGGCGACAAAGTTTTCGCGCTGACTGGTCCAGTGTTGAAGAAGGAGATGCCCGGCTGTTGCGGCGAACAGAGCACTTACAAAGTCAAAGGCAAGCTCAGCGCCGACGGCAAGTCGATCGAAGTGACCGAGATCACGAACCTGAAACCGAAGAAGCAGGACGAAGAAAAGTAAGTCACCCAGCGGCACTCACACTCACGACGCGTTCCCATTTGGGCGCGTCGCTTTTATTTTCAGGCGGAAATTATGGCAGATTCGCTTCAATTCAAAATTACTGGTATGGACTGTGCGGAAGAGGTCGCGATATTGAAACGAGAGCTGGGGCCGCTTGTGGGCGGCGAAGACAAACTCAGCTTCGACATCTTGAATGCAAAGATGAGCATCGCCAGGTCAAATGCCAGTGCCGAGTCCATCATGCAGGCGGTCGGTAAGACTGGAATGCGTGCTGATCCGTGGAGCGATATAGCTTCTCAGTCTGAAAATGATTCTGAGAACCAGAGTATTTGGTCACGTAACCAACGCGAGATTCTCACTGGCTTGAGCGGCCTATTCCTTGTGGTAGGTTTTGCGATTAATGCAGTGACTGCGGGAAATATCGCCTCGGCGTTAGGCTCCGAAGGGGCGGGCGTTGGGCAGCCAGTTCCATGGGCTGCGCGAGCAGTATATCTGTTGAGCATTTT
>JANXLS010000967.1 GCA_025355035.1 Planctomycetota bacterium
GCGAACTCCGCCCTGTTCCGCGCTTGGAAGCGCGCGTGGCCGAATCGAAACGCCTCGGCTTCAAAACGCTGCTGCTTCCCGCACGAGGCCGCTTGGACACTGTACCGCAAAGCGGCCTGAAAATACTTCGCGCCAAAACACTTCGGGAAGCGCTGGCTATGGGATTAGAATGATCCCGTGGATGTTTCTTTCGCATTGAAGATTGGAATAGCAATGACCCGCTACAGTATGATTCTTTTGGCCGCTTCGATCTGTCTTTCAGTTCCACTCAGCGCCTGCGAACCGGTTCTACCATTTATGTATGTGGTCGGCGGTCCGGGGGTGATAACCAAATCCATCGCCGTCCTGGCGCTTGCTGTAGCGGTTAAATCGATTCTGTTTGCCCTGTTTCAAAAGAAATTGAGTTTTGCGCGTGGCGTCCTGTTTATGCTGAACGGAAATGTCGTGTCCAGTCTTGTCGGCGTTCTCGCTGCAGGATTGGTGGGTGCTTCGCCGTTCATGTGGCTGTTTGGAATACCTATCGCTTACGTTTTGTGTTTGCTGCCCGCCGTTCGGGCTACGCGATTTATCGATCATAGTTCCTATTTCATCGCGCTAATCATGACAATTGCATTGGTCGGCAGTTGCGCGCTTTTTATGACTATTCAGGGGAACGCGTCGCGAGGTGAACTGGTCACATTCTGGAGCGTGAAAATCGTAGCGGTCTATCTGGCCCTGTCGGTCAGCATCGCGCTTTCAACATTTTGGGAAGAATGGGTGATTTGGAAATTGGCTAATGTGGAGGAACATGAAACGTGTTTTATTCAACCTGCGTTAAAAGCCAATCTATGTGTTTTGGTCTGCGTCATGATTTACGCTGCAACTCTTATGATTCCGATTCGCAGACAGTACGATAATTACCTCGTTCCCAGTGCAATAAGATTGTAGAAAATGCGCGGAACTCAATTTCTTGCGAGTTCAGTCGGACAATACGCACACCCATCGCTACACCGTTATCTCTTCTAAAAAACAATCAGAAGGAAGTTTGAACTCGTCCAATTTTAAATTCAAAGCCATGGCCTTTCTAATATTCATGCGAGTCTCGTCTGCGGTCGTTCCCGCAGAAACGCATCCAGGCAGCTGTGGCACAATACGGCCCATTCGCTCAATTCGTTGTCTTTTTCAAACACAATTCGAAATGACATGTTACTTTCTCTCGATAAAAGCAGAACTTACTTCTTCATCCGAATACGATCCGGCGCAACCCATTCGTCATCAATGTCCGGGTAGCCATCATAATGGATGAGCACCAAACCCAATTTGTTTTGAATAATTTTTGATGGATACCCTTTGCCATCGTAATCCACTTCAACGGCGGCACCTGTTGGAAACGTCGCGGGTTTGAAGGGGCGGAGGAGTTTTTCGTCGATCCAACGATCGTATTTTTTGTCCCAGCCCAACCACGTCACGAAAACCTGTCCTTTTTTCGAATCCAGGACTTTGACCTTCCAACACTTATTTTCGTCTTCCGCTTCGCAGCGTTCGCCCACGTGATCTTTTTTCGATGCCGCTGTTTTTGCCAACACGAGTTCCGTCGAGAAATGGCCCTTGGCGGTGCTGCATGAAAGTTGGCCTTCGTAGAACGACATTTCTTCTTCGCAATACCGCGCCGCTTCGCCGAACGTGATCGAGCCGTTGCCGTCGTAATCCAACATCGGGTTGCCTTCCAACATATCGACGAGACAACGCGTGAAGGTCCATGCTCCGGTGCTGCGCGACGTCGCGTGAGCGCTCGCCAGGACGCCGAAATTTATCCGCCCAGCGCGCTTTTCCGCTTCCAGCGCGATCGCCCCAGAGTGACAGCAATCCGCTGTCATCAGCACCTGACTGCCCTTGTAATGCTTCTCGACGGCGTCGAAAACCTCCGACACCGTCCAGCCCAGTTTCGAGTCATACGTGACGAAATACGACGCGCGCTTCGGATCGTTGTAATCGCGTCCGCCATGTCCCGCGTAATAAAAAATCAGCGTCTCATCCGCGCCGATCTTCGCGAGAAAGGCGTTGAACGATTTCACGAGATAGGCTTTCGTCGCGTCCTTGTTCTTGATAAAAGTAATGTGATCGTCCGGGATGCCGCGCTTTTTGTAGGCATCAATCATGATCGCATCCACGCGCCCTTTGTCGGGCCATGTCGCAAGCGTTTTTGTGTCAAACTCGAGCACCCCGACCGCAAACACCCACGTTTTCTCTGGATGCCAAACGGCCTCACCGCCGAATGCCCGAGCGACGAAACAAAAAGAGAGTATCAGCGAAATCCTACGCATGTGCTAGACCTCGTTTCGGTTTTTAAAATTGACAGGAATACGAGTTTACCGTCACGAAATCCTTTTTCTCTGACTTTCGCACATTTCAATTAGATGCAAGCGCAAAAATGGACGCTCGACGGGTTACAATTGTGGAAAATAGTCGGTCTTTGATTGGATTTTCCGAAACTCATTCTTACGATGGATGTATCATTATAAGGATGTCGCTTCACGTGCACACCATATGAGGGGCCGGGCATGATCGAGTCCAATCTCAAACAACGTCTCGAAATTCTTCGCGGGACGCTGCGGCGCGCGATTTCTCTGAATGGTGTGGGTCGTCTGGCCATCACGTTCGTCGGCTGTTTTTTCCTAGCGGTTCTTCTGGATTATTTCATCTTTCGTTGGGACCGCCCGATCAACACAGTCTTCCGGGCGCTGATGTCTTTTAGCGTCGTTGGAACTCTGGCGTGGATCGCTTATAAAAAATTGTACGCTCCGCTGTCTGTGCCGTTGAACACGGATGACATGGCTCTTGCTGTCGAAAAAGAATTTCCGAAGCTGAACGACAGCCTTATCTCGACGATGCAATTGACGCGAATGATGGACGATGGAAGTTGCAGTTCGCCGATGGTTGAGGAAGTCGCCCGACAGGCGCATCAGGCCACCGCGTTGCTGGATTTTTCCAATGTTGTCAAATTCGATCGCATCAAACCTGTCCTCTTTGCGGGGCTCGGAGCGGTCGCACTTTTCGCCCTGGCCATTGCAGTTTCGCCGCATGCGCGCATTGGACTTTGCCGGTTGTCGAATCCGTTTGCGAAGTTGATGCCCTATCCCGTTCAGACCGAAATC
>JANXLS010000988.1 GCA_025355035.1 Planctomycetota bacterium
AGAGTGATTCACCACACTAGCGTCTCCGTCGGGCCACGTGGAAACAGCATGAGCGAGTCGTTTCCGGAAACAATCGGCAGTTTTCGCATTCTCTCCAAGCTCGGGCAGGGGGGCATGGGTAGCGTCTATCGCGCCGTACAGGGCACGCTCGACCGCCCCGTTGCGTTGAAAGTTCTTCCCCCCGAATTCTGCTCTCACACCGAATACGTCGCCCGTTTTCTGCGCGAAGCCCGCACCATCGCCGCCATTCGCCACGAAAACATCATTCAAGTTTACGAATCCGGCGAATTCAAAAAACAATACTACATTGCTATGGAATTGGTCGACGGCGGCAACCTCCTGAACATCGCCGACGCTCGCCAGCGCATCAACGAAATCGACGGTCTGAAGCTGATGCTTCAAGCCGCGAAAGGCTTGAATGCCGCCCACGCAAAAGGCTTGATTCACCGCGACATCAAGCCCGAAAATCTGCTGATCGGCACGGACCACATTCTACGCATCGTCGATTTCGGACTCGTCATGGACTCTGGCTCGGCCACGCAATTAACGCTCGCCGGGACCTGTCTCGGCACGCCGATGTACATGAGCCCCGAGCAGGCCGATGGCGAAATCGCCGACCCGCGCAGCGACCTTTATTCCCTCGGAGCGACTTTCTTCCGCGTCTTCACCGGCAGCCCGCCGTTCGGTGCCTCGACGGTGATGAACATTCTCTACAAACAAAAATTCGAGAAGCCGCCTGACCCACAAGATTTGCGCCCCGATCTGTCGCGCGGTACGTCGGACCTCCTGCTGCATCTGCTGGCCAAGCGCCGCGACGATCGCCCGGAAGGCGCGACCGCGTTGATTTCGATGATCGAAGACGCGATCGCCGGGCGACCCATTCCCGCCCCGCCGCCATTCCTCCCGTTGATCCCAAAACCCAGGACGGACGGCACCGAAAGCACCCTTGTTGCAAGCGGCGACACGGCCGGCGCGTTGAACAGAGAAAGCCGCCGAGCCACGCAACAGACCGAGAGCAAATCCGGTTTGCTCGCCCTGGCCATTCTGGTGATTGTCTGCGCCGCCGCAATCTTCGCGATCGCGTCCGGAAGCAAGCCGCAGACGACGCAACTCCAGCAGCAACCGACCCTCAAAGCGCCTCCGCAGATCAGCGACGCCGAAC
>JANXLS010001079.1 GCA_025355035.1 Planctomycetota bacterium
ACAGGGGGTGCAATGCACATACGTGCATATTATGGAACGGGTATGGAATCGTGGATTGAGTGACTTGGGGACAAAACTCCTCCGATTTGACCCGCGCATCGCTAAAGTCTCACGCTCTCCCCTCACTCCGCGCATGAGTACATGGGTTCGGCACTCTCCGGCAACGGCGGCAGCTCGCTTCGCTCACTTGCGGGAAACAAAATGACCGATTTATCGTTTACAGGAAAGAGAAATGGGAAATGGCTGTTAAACTCCGGTCATTCAAAACGCATTCCCAGCCAGCACGAACATATCATCAGGACTCCATCGAAAGCGAATCGAACTCATGCCTTCTCAATTTCCTTGGCGTCTCGCCGAAATCACCCTCAAAGACGTTCGCGCTGCGAACATCCAAGCGGCTGTCTTGACCTTCGGCGCGACTGAACCGCACAACCTTCATCTTCCGTATGCGACTGACAATTTTCAGGTTGAAGCCATCGCCGACAAAGCCTGCGGCCTCGCGTGGGAAAAAGGCGCGCGAGTTGCGTTGCTTCCCAACATTCCTTTCGGAGCCGAACAGAATCTCTTTGCTTTCCCGCTCGCCATTCACGTCGAACAGGACATACTCAATCAAATCGTCGAATCCGTCGCGAAGTCGCTCGAACGCTGCGGAATTCAAAAACTCGTTATCATTAACGGGCACGGCGGCAACGATTTCAAAGCCTGCCTGCGCACGATGCTCGCTCGGACCCGGGTTTTCTGCTCGCTTGTAAACTGGTATCAATCCAGTGCCGACGTCGCCAAGACACTCTTCGAAAACCCCGGCGATCACGCCGACGAAATGGAGACCAGTCTCATCCAAGCGCTACGCCCGGAACTTGTTGATATGCCGTCTGCGGACGCCGGTACGATGCGTGTGTCGCGCTTTGATGCGGCACGAAAAGGTTGGGCATGGTATCCCCGACCGTTCGACCGCCTGACCACCAACAGCGGAGCGGGCGATCCGCGCAAAGCTTCTGCTGATAAAGGGCGCACATACCTCGACGTTGTCGAATCGCGAATCGCCGATTACCTCGTCGAACTTTCTGCCGCCGAAATAGACGATACGTTTCCATTCCGGGCGTAACGAAGCGGGTTGAATCGTGCAGACGTGAGGGAGGATTCCGCATTATCGACCTGCGCACAGTTAAAGTCTCACGCTCTCCCCCCACCCCGCGCATCCCTTTTCGAACTGGGGGCATGCGTCGGCCCTCACTCCAAATAGGAGAGGGGAACGACGGCGCTAATTCTTTACCGATTATTAAAGTTCGTATTGTACGACTGAACCCAACCGCTATAGTCATGGGCACGTATCTATTCGATTCGCACCCTATGGACCGCCATGACCTCGACACCGACGGACGTATTAAAAACGAGCTCGACCGATTGGCGAACCCAATACGCCCCACTTCCCGGCATCTTTGACGAGATGCTCTCCGCGCGCGGTGAAGTCCATCCGCACTGGGCGGGCTTCGTTCAGCACATGGACCAGATCGGCACCGCCGAAATTGGGCGCCGTTGGGAACTCGCTCTACGGATGCTCCATGAAAATGGCGTCTCCTACAACGTCTATGGCGACCCGCATGGCATCGATCGCCCGTGGGTTCTCGACGCCGTTCCGATGATGATCTCGGCGCGCGAATGGACCGGACTTGAACGTGCGCTCACACAGCGGGCGCGGCTATTGAATCTGATTCTTGCTGATCTGTATGGCCCGCAAAAGCTGCTGAAAGAAGGTGTTCTTCCGCCCGAATTGATTTACGCTCATCCGGGCTTTTTGCGAGCGTGCCACGGCGTCGCGTTGCCGCAAAACACGTACATGCACCTGTATTCCGCGGACATCGCACGCAACCCGAGCGGCAATTGGTCGGTGATCGGCGACGGGACCCAGGCTCCCGCGGGAGCGGGTTATGCGCTTGAGAACCGCATTGTCCTCTCGCGCATTTTTCCGGACATTTTCAAAGAATGCCAGGCCCAGCGACTGGCGATGTTCTTCCGGCGCGTCCGAGAAACATTGCGCGGCCTAGCCCACTACAACCGCGATAACCCGCGCATCGTTCTGCTTACGCCCGGACCGTACAACGAAACGTACTTCGAACACGCGTATCTCGCGCGCTACTTGAATTACACGCTCGTCGAAGGCGGGGATTTGACCGTCCGCGATCAATGCGTCTATCTGAAAACGCTGGGCGGGTTGCACCGCGTCGACGTGATTCTACGCCGCTTGGAAGACGACTTCTGCGACCCGTTGGAACTCAACGGCTCATCGCTCCAAGGCGTCCCAGGACTGATGCAGGCGGTCCGCGCGGGGAACGTTGCCATCTCCAATCCACTGGGCAGCGGCCTTGCCGAATCACCCGCGCTCAAGCCGTTTCTGCCTGTGCTGTGCAAACATCTTTTACGCGAAGATCTGCTGATGCAATCGGTTCCCAGTTATTGGTGCGGTCTGCGTTCTTCCATGGAGCACGTGCTCGCCAATCTCGAGACGATGATTGTCAAGCCCGCATACCCGCAACGCGGTATCGATTCGGTATTTTGTGCAAAGCTGTCGGTCGTTCAGCGCGAAAAACTGCGCGCAAGCATTCGGGCCCGGCCGGGGTACTATGTCGCGCAGGAGCAAATTCATCTCTCCACCGCGCCGGTCATGCTCGATAACCGCATCCAGCCCCGGCACGCCGTTCTGCGTACGTACCTTGTCGCGTCGGAAGGCTCTTACAGCATCATGCCCGGCGGCCTGACGCAAGTCCCAACGGCCGCCGAATCCCACGTTTTCTCGTTGCAACGTGGAGCCGGCAGCAAGGACACGTGGGTGCAATCGTCAGGCCCGGTGAGCACCTTCAGCCTGCTCCGCCCAGTCGGCCACGCCATCAGCCTTACACGCGGCGGAAGCGATCTCCCCAGCCGCGTCGCCGACAATCTGTACTGGCTGGGTCGCTACGTCGAACGCGCGGAAAACGCTGTGCGATTGATGCGCGGCATCGCAAACCGCCTGTCCGAAAAATCGATCTGGGGCGAAGTCAAGGAACTCGGCGACCTCATGCGCGCCCTGCGACACCAAGGTGGAGCCGCCAGTGGCGTTGATCGCGAACCCGGACCGGATGCCGGATCGCATGGCGATGAAGTCCAGATTCTATTGGCAGAAAGTCGCCGTCCTGGCGGTCTTTACTCCACGCTGCAATCCCTGCAAGCGGTGGCGCGGGCCGTGCGCGACCGCATCTCGACGGACACGTGGCGCGTCGTGAACAGTCTCAACGAAGACGACGTCTGGCCTGATTCTTTGGACGGCTCGCGCCCCAGCGAAATCATCGAACGCCTCAA
>JANXLS010000046.1 GCA_025355035.1 Planctomycetota bacterium
GTGATCGTCGCCTCGCTGATCGGCGTGTTGACGATCCGCGCAGCGCCGTATTTTTCGAACATGCCGCGCGTCACTTTAAAACAGCCGCCGTACTCGGCCACATCTTCACCGAAGACAAAATAGCGATCATCGCGATCCATCGTTTCGCACATCGCGTCCTGGATCGCCTGCCAGTACGGCTTCTGTTCGAATTGCAATTCCGGCGTCGCAGGACGGACGGTCGGAACGACTTCCGCAGTCGTCACGCTCGCGTAAACTTTCTCAAACGCCGCCTCCGGTCGCGCGGGCGGAAGAGCCCGGCATTTCTCGATGTTCGCAACAATTGAATCGCGGATTCGTTTTTCAATGTCGAGCAGCATTTGAGCGGAAGCGAATTTGCGATGAACGATCGTCGCCCTCACCCGCTCGATCGGATCGCGTTCGTGCCACTGGCGCTCGACTTCCTTGTCGCGATAAAGATTCGCATCGCCGCGGCTGTGGCCTTTCATGCGCCACGTTTTGCATTCGAGCAGAACGGGCGACCCGCCTTTGCGGACCATGCCCAGCGCGCCGAGGACTTGATCGTAGACGGCTTCGACATCGTTGCCATCCACTGTTTTGTACAGCATGCCGTACGCTTCGCCGCGCCGCGCAATATCATATCCGGCGGTCACGACCGACGCGGGCGTGGACATGCCCCAACCGTTGTTTTCACACAGGAAAATGATCGGCAATTTATAAATCGCGGCCATGTTCAAGCTCTCGTGAAAGACGCCTTGATTCGCCGCGCCATCGCCAAAAAACGAGAGTACCGCGTACGGAGTTTTGCGGCGCTTAAGCGCCATCGCCAAGCCCGTTGCAACGGGCAGGCCGCCGCCGGTAATGCCGTTGGAACCCATGAAACCGCATTCAACGCCGGCCATGTGCTGAGTGCCGCCCTTGCCGCCGCTGTAACCGGCTTCGCGTCCGTACAGTTCCGCCATCATGCGAAACATGTCGCCGCCTTTGGCCAGGAAATGCCCGTGACCGCGGTGATTGCTGATGACCAAATCGCTGTTCGTTAATCCCATGCACGCGCCCACAGCGACGGCTTCCTGCCCGGCCGAACTGTGGAACGTGCCCGGCAACCGCCCCGCGCGCGCTTCATCTTCCATCATCGTTTCAAACGATCGAATCAGAACCATGCGATGAAACATTTCAATCAGATTCGGCATCGTGAGCAGGCGTGTGGTCGATTTCACTGACATAGCGTTAGGCGTCCACAGAAGAGAATCAAAATCCGTTCAACTCGACGGGCCCCAATCTATCGGATTGTGCTCAAATGAAAAGTGGCACGAACCCCGATTGAATTGTGGTGCGGGCGTCCCGCCTGCAAAAGCAATGCAGGCGAGACGCCTGCACAACAATAACTCAAATGATGCCGTCCCCCACGATTGACACAAGCGTTCAAGAATCCACGCCAATCTGCCGAAACTCTATACAGCGAAGTGCATCCGGGGGGAAGTATGTTCAGACAAATTATCGCACGCGCGGCGTTGAGCGTGTGCATCGCCGTCGGCTGTGCGTACGCTGCGGAGCCCGTGCCATTGAGCGGTGTTGCGCCAGCGGCGACTCAAGCCTCCGCGACGCCCGCGAAGAAATTCAAAGTGCTGGTGCTGACACAATCGCTGGGCTACAAGCACAGCGTTGTGACACGCCCCGGCAACGCGCCGGGAGCGTTGTCGCTCGCGGAATCGGTCTTGTCTGAAATCGGAACCAAGAGCGGGGTCTTCGATGCGGAATGCATTCAAGACGCAACGCTGATGACTCCAGACAAACTGAAGGAAACTGACGCAATCGTTTTCTACACGAGCGGCGATCTGCCGATGAAGCCCGCGGCTTTCACGCCCGTCCAGAATTGGCTGCGCGGAGGAAAAGCGGTCATCGGTATTCACAGCGCCACGGACACGTTTAAAGAATTCCGGCCGTATTTTGAAATGATGGGCGCGACCTATTTGCGGCATCCGTGGAATCACGGCGCGGCGGTTTCGAATCTTGAACCGAAGCATCCGGCGGTAAAGATGTTCCCGGTGGAATTCGATTGGAACGATGAACTGTGTGAACACCAGTACTTCGATCCGAAAAAAGTGCGCGTGTTGCTGGCCGTGAACACGGCGCAATCGTCGCCGAAGTTGCCAAAAATGGTGCCGCTGTGCTGGGTGCGCGAATACGGCAAAGGGCGCGTGTTCTACACGAATTTTGGAAACAGTGAAAAAGCGTGGGCCGACGGATCGTTTCGCGCGCATGTGCTGGGCGGAATCCGCTGGGCGTTGAAACTCGACGATGGCAGCGCGGAACCCAACCGGGAACTGTGCGAAAACGAAGACACTCGCGCGCGTCTTGCCGTGCTGGAATCGCATACGGCCTGGTTGAACAAAGCGGCAAAAGCAGCGGGAGCTGATCCAGCCGCAGTTTTGGCAAGTGCGACGAAGTTGGCGAGCGAAGACAAGGCTGGCTTTTTGAAACTGCACGAGTCCATCGCCACGGCGCGCGCGGATGAAGCGCGGCGCGAAGGAGCGTTGAAGCCGAAGCAGAAGCCGAACGATGCGGATGTAAAAGCTGTATTACAGCGGCGTAAAGAAGTCGTCACGCCATTGATTCCGAAAAAAGATCCGCCGATTCGGTAGCGGTATTTTTCGTTCGCCGTCCCGCGCAGCGTGTATTCTATCCTTGGACAATTCAAGTCCTTCAGGGGTTTCATTCATGCGTTTTCAGCGAATTGTGACGGCGTCATTTTTATTCCTTACAACCTGTTTTTTCAATCAAGGCGGCGAGTCCAGCTACGACCTCTACCTGTTGATCGGCCAATCCAATATGGCTGGGCGTGGGGCCGTGGATGCCGAGAGCAAGAGCACTCATCCGCGTGTTTTTTCGCTGGATAAAGCGGGCAGGTGGGTGCCTGCGGTCGATCCGTTGCATTTCGATAAACCGGGGGCTGGCGTTGGCCCGGGCTTGGGGTTTGGGAAGGCGATAGCCGAGGCGAATCCAAACGCAAAGATCGGTCTGATTCCGTGTGCTGTCGGCGGATCGTCGATCTCTGCCTGGAAACCCGGCGCGCATGACAAAGCGACGAACACTCATCCGTACGATGACATGCTGGCGCGCGTCAAGATCGCAGTCAAAGATGGCACCCTTAAGGGCATCGCCTGGCATCAAGGGGAATCGGATCGCAACGGCGAAGCGGCGAAACAGTATGCGGCAAATTTGACGGAGTTGGTTGCGCGGCTGCGCAAAGAATTCAATCTACCGGACGTGCCGTTCGTCGCGGGCGAAATCGGATTACTCAATGAGAAGACCAATGTCGTTACGGAGCATTTCAATGAAATTCTGCATGGACTGTCAAAGACCATCCCAAATTTCGCCGTCGCTTCGGCGAACGGTCTAAAAGATAAGGGAGACAAGCTGCACTTCGATTCCGCGTCCGCGCGCGAAATCGGAAAGCGAATGGCCGACGCGATGTTGGCCTTGATCAAGCAAAACGCGAAGAAGTAAAGATTGTCCCGTCCCACGGACGCTTTTATTGCCCGGCCGGAGTCGCGGTGACTTGGGCACCTTCCAGAAGCCGCTCGCTGGGATTGGCGACGACGATTTCGGTTTCGGCGAGACCTGAGCTGATGCCGACGTTGGTTCCGAAATCCGTTTCCACGACCACCGGCTGAAAATGAATTCGGCCGTCGCGGACGACAGCGACTTGCGTTCCCTGCGCATTGACGATCAAAGCGCTGCCCGGCAGCAACAGCGGCGGCGCGTGGTGCGGGACGTTGAGATTCACCTGCGCGTACATGCCGCCCATCAACTCGCCCGTCGGATTCGGCACTCGCACTTCCGTGCGCAGCGTTCGAGACGCCGGATCGATCGATTGCGACGTGCGGGCGACGGTCCCGACGAATTTTCCGTTCGGGTATTCGCGCAGATTCAATTGAACCACTTGGCCATTTTTGATCGACGGCGCGACGGATTGCGGTACGTCAATGTAGACGCGCACGCTATCCATACTCGCGAGGTGAAAGAGCTCCTGCGCCGCGGTTCCGCTGCCGCCCGTCACGAGCGCCCCGACTTCCGTTTTGCGCGCGGTGATGATGCCGTCAAAAGGCGCCGTGACTTTTTCAAAACTTTTCAGAATCTCCAAACGCGTGACGGCCACTTTGGCCATGTCGATATTGGCGACGGCCACGCCGATGGCGCTCTGAGCGGAATCGATGGCCGTTTGCGCGGTCGTCACGTTGGCAATGGCGACGACATTGGCGGATCGCGCGGCTTTGAAGTCGGCATCTTTTTCAATGATGACGTCTTCATTCAGACTGCCGCTTCCGCGCAACGATTCATAGCGCTTCAACATGGAGGTCGCGAGTTCAAGGCGCGCTTTGGCGGTGCCGAGTTGAGCGGTCGCCTGATCTTTCTGGGCTTTGGTGTTTTCCAAAGCAGATTTCATTTGCGCCAGCATGGCCTCGCTCTGTTTCAGCGCGGAGTTGGCTTGATCGAGTTGAATGTCGAGTTCCGGCGCGTCGATTTCGGCAAGCAATTGACCCACTTTAACGCGGTCGCCGATGTCCGCTTTCCACGACTTCACGTAGCCACCCGTGCGGGCGTAGATCGCCGTTTCCCGTTCGGCCTGAACTTCGCCGGGAAGGATTAATTTGGTGATCGCGTCGGACTTTTTTGGCGCAACGACCGAGACGCGCAACGGCGCGATTCTAACCTGTTCCGCGTCCGCGTTCAGGGCCGCCTGATTCTTCTCCTTGGGTTTCCAGCCGATGTAAAAGAGCGCGCCCAGCACAACCAGGCCGATCACCAGCATGAACAGAACCCACCCGATTCCGGGGCGTTTGACGCCTTTTGTCAGACTGACGTTTGCGCCAAGATCGGGCGATAGACTGTGGTCCATTGTGTTTACTCCAATTCAAAAGCAGCCGTTCGAAATCCAGACGACCGATCCAGCTTATGCCAAGTGTTCATCCACTTTCACATCCGGCGTGTGGCGGCGCAGGACACTGTAAACGATCGGAACAAAGAAGAGAGTTGCGAACGTCGCGCAGGTCAATCCACCGATGACGGCACGGCCGAGCGGGGCGTTTTGCTCACCGCCTTCGCCCATTCCGAGACTCATTGGCAACATCCCCAGAATCATGGCCAGCGCGGTCATTAGCACGGGGCGCAGGCGCGTCATCCCGGCACTCCACGCGGCATCGATCGAATCGTAGCCTTCCGCGCGTTGATCGTTGGCGAACGTGACGAGCAGAATACTGTTCGCCGTCGCAGTGCCGATGCTCATGATCGCACCCATTAAGGCCGGGACGCTGAAGTTCGTGCCGGACGCGTAGAGCATCCACAGTATCCCCGCCATGGCTCCGGGCAGTGCCATCAAGATCACAAACGGATCCGTCCACGATTGGAAATTGACGACGAGAAGCAGATACACGAGCACGACGGCGAAGGCGATTCCGTACGTCAAGCCCTGGAAGGAGGATTTCATGCTCTCGACTTGTCCGCGCACAACCACAGTTGTGCCGCGCGGGATTTCCGATTCCATGTCTTTGAGCAGCTTGTCGATGTCGCGCGAGACCCCGCCCAAATCGCGATCCTGAACGCTGGCCAGCACGTCGAACGTCGGCTTGAGGTTGTAGTGCGTGACGTTCGTCGCTCCGAGTTGGTGCGAGACTTCGGCGATGTTGCCGAGCAGTTGCGGACCCTTCGGAGTGTTCAGCGGCGTGTTCTTCACCATTTCGGCGGAATCGATTTTGTGCTGCGGCGTTTGCACGGCGAGCGCGTATTGAACGCCGGATTTGGGATCGAGCCAATAGTTGGGCGCAACGACGCCGCTGGAACTGAGCGAGACGAGAAGGCCGCTGGCGACTTCGCGCTGCGTGATACCCAATTGGCTGGCCATTGTGCGATCCACTTCGACGCGGTATTCAGGCGCGTTGGTCACTTGCTGAAGATGGACGTCGACAGCACCGCGAATTTCGGCGATACGGTCGCGGATTGTTTGCGCCAGTTTTAAATTCGCGGGCTGGTTCCCTTTGGGTCCGACGATTTGAACGTCGATCGGCGCGGGCAGGCCGAAGTTCAGCACCTGGGTGCTGATGTCCGGCGGCTGGAAAAAAACGACGATCTCGGGCATCCTTTCAGCGAGCGCTTTGCGAATCGCTTTCACGTAATCGAACGTCGG
>JANXLS010000469.1 GCA_025355035.1 Planctomycetota bacterium
GGGCAAGCGGGACGAGGAAGACGAGCGAAAAGTATTTGGAGACTACGTTAAGCGAGTCTTACGAAGTACCGCGCAGCCCGCCGCAAGCAGATTTGTCTTCAGACATTTGAAAACCGCTCTAGACCAAAATATCCTTAAGTACGCTTCCGCCCAAATCGGTCAATCGATAGTCGCGGCCGTTGTAGCGGTACGTGAGTTTCTCGTGATCGAGTCCCAGCATGTGTAAAATCGTCGCGTGAAGGTCGTTCACGTGAACTTTGTTCTCGACGGCTTTGTAACCGAATTCGTCCGTCGCCCCATAGTGAAATCCGCCCTTCACGCCCGCACCCGCCATCCAAATCGTGAAGCCATTCGGATTGTGATCGCGGCCGAGACTTTCCTGCGAATCCGATGTGCGTCCGAATTCTCCGCCCCAAATCAGCAGCGTGTCTTTCAGCAATCCGCGCGCTTTCAAATCCTGGAGCAATGCAGCTGCAGGCTGGTCCGTCGCCAATCCACATGAGCGATGATTCGTCTCAATATTGTTGTGCCCATCCCACGGCACGTCGTCAACGCTCCCGTCGCCCGATGCACCGCGTCCTGCGAAAATCTGGATAAACCGCACGCCTCTTTCGAGCATGCGCCGACCGATCAGGCACTGCCTCGCAAACGTTCCGCACTCCTTGCTGTCGATGCCATAAAGCTTCTTGGTCTCTTCGCTTTCTTTCGCATAATCCAGTGCTTCGGGCGCGGCCATTTGCATGCGATAAGCGAGTTCATACGAATTCACGCGCGCCAAAAGATCGGCCTGCGTTCCGCGTTCTTTCGCGTGTTCCTCGTTCAAATCGTGGAGAATATCGAGCGATGCGCGCTGCTCTTCATCCGTCTCGCCTTTGACGCGAACGAGGTTGTCGATCGTCTCTTTACGCTTCGCGTCCAGCGCCATCGCTTGGAATGTCTTCGGCAGAAATCCAGCCGACCAAATCTGATCGTCGCCGCGCGGTTTTCGATCGTGCATGACGACATAGGCCGGGAGATTCTGATTTTCGGCACCCAGCCCATATGTAACCCACGCACCCGTCGCCGGACGCCCGGGAATGTTCGATCCGCACATCAATTCGATTGACGCTGGCGCGTGATTGTTGGCCTTTAAATGCATTGAATGCATAAAACACATGTCATCGACATGCTTGGACAGGTGCGGGAAAATGTCCGAAACCCACGATCCCGACTGCCCATATTGTTTCCAGCCAAACGGTGATTTTAAGATTTTCCCGCTCGTCGTAAAAAAGCCCGTCTTCGCATCGCTTCCCGGCAAGGCTTGACCGTGTCGCAGTTGCAGCTGCGGCTTGTAATCGAACGTATCGACCTGCGACGGCGCACCCGTCATGAACAACCAGATCACGCGCTTGGCCCGAGCTGGAAACATCGGCTTGCGGAGTTCGAGCGGATTTGCCGGGTTGATCGGGATGTCCGCCCGAGCCTTTTCGTTTAGCATCGTTGCAAACGCCAACGACCCAAACCCCAGCCCCATCTGCTGCAGAAACTTGCGGCGATGCGGCAACGACAGGTCGCATTGAGAATAGTGATTAAACATGTCTGAATTCCCCGTTAATCCACGTAGATAAATTCGTTGAGCGCCAGCACGACAACGCACGTTTCCGCAAATGCTTGTTCCTTGATTTGCGGCGTGATGGCCTTCGCTCCGGCCGCGAAAAACTGTTCTTGTTTTGCATAGAAAGCATTCATCTTCTCACGTTCGCGCGGGGTGGGGGAGCGCGACAAGGCAACGCGATACGCTGTATCGATTGCCTGATCGAACGATGCGTTGCCCATCGTTGCCCGCTTGGCCAATCGTCCCGCCATGTCGCGCACGAACGGCGAATTCATCATCGTCAAGGCTTGTGTTGGGACGGTCGTCGAGCCGCGATCGCCGATGCTTTGCGTCGGTTCAGGAGCGTCAAACAACGTCAGGAACGGAATCAATTCGCTGCGCCGAACGCGGAGATAAACGCTGCGCCGGGGCGATTCGGTTTCGGTGATGCTCGGACCAAACAGGGTCGTATCAATCTTTCCGCCGATTGCGAGAAGGGTGTCGCGAATCGCTTCCGCTTCGAGCCGCCGTGCCGGTCGCTGCCACTTCAGTTTATTATCCGGGTCGCGCTTCGTGTTTTCAGCATTCGCGGTCGCACCCTGTCGATACGCGGCACTCAGTACAATCGTCCGATGCAGCGGCTTCAAATGCCAACCATTCTTAATCAGTTCGTTCGACAGGTAATCGAGCAATTCTGGATGCGTCGGTGCTTCCCCCTTCGCGCCAAAATCGTTCGGCGTCCCTACAATGCCCCGGCCAAAATGATGCTTCCATACGCGATTGACCATAACCCGCGCAAGCAAACTCCCCGCGCCGTGTTCCGGGTCGGTCATCCAGTTCGCCAACCCCACGCGCGGATCTGTTTTAGCGTCCGGATACCAGCGCTTCGTGTCTGCCGCGGCTCCAAGCACCTGTAAAAAGTTCGGGTCCATTTTCCCGTCCTTGTTGTCCACTTCCCCGCGCCGTAGCAGAAACACGTCGCTGCCGCCGGCCTTGGTGGTGTAGACTTCGGTCTGGTTCGGTCGCGGTCGCTTCTTTTCCATCTCGCTGATCGCCTTCAATAGGTTAGAGGCTTTGGGATCAAAACGTTTAAAGTATCGCGCAAGCACCGGGCGGATCGAATCGCTCGGTTTATCTGAATTCTTCTTTAACAACGTTGAGATTTCGTGCAAGCTTTGCGAATCGGCTTTGCCTGCGATGTCGGCGACCACGGGACCGTTGCAAAATGCCAGCCGCATTTTGCCGAGTTCGAAATAGCCGCTGAAACGAAGTTGGAATTCGTACTCCGTCCCGCCTTCAAATCCCGCGAAATTCTCATCAAGTCCAAACACCGCCGCGTGATCTTTTCCTTGTTGAGGATCGACTGCCCAACCCGACGTCGGACTGTTGTCCACGGCGGCGCTGAGCGCGTACCCCTTCTGCTCAAATGTCGCTTTGACCGCGTGAAGTTTCAAAGTGACCGGTTTGGACGTGTCGTTCGGATTAATCGGTTTCGCAATGACCTTGAAATCGCCAAGCACAAAATTTCCATTGTCCGAAAGTCCCGGGCCTCCGTTAGGAAGCGATTTGTCCGAAAATGCGTCGAGGCGAAACGCGCGCGCGGCGGGCTGATACGACCGTGCTTTAATGGTGTACAAATCGTCTTTCGCTTTGTTGCTCACGTACAGAATCAATCCGTCCGAAGTGGTGTCAATGTGCGCGGTCTTCGCTTCGGCAGTGATCGAATCGAAAACCTGCCACGGTGCAGCCTCCGCGGCACTGAGCTTTTCAAAATCCGTTTTTCTCCACGTGTCAAAGCTGGGCATGAAATCCGTTTCGTCGTACTTCTTCAGCGCCTCGCGCATGGGAGCGATGTTCTTTTCAAATTCGGCAAGCAGTCGCGTTGTCTCTGCTTTTTGTCTGTCGATTTTAACATCGCCATGAACCGTTTTCGAAAGAGCGGCGGCAAACCCGTAGTAGTCCTTCTGGGGCAACGGATCGTATTTATGATCGTGGCAGCGAACACATCCCATCGTCAATCCCAGCATCGACGAGCCGATGGTTGAGATCATGTCGTCGAGTTGATCGTAGCGGATCTTTTCGAGTGTCTTCACTGTCGTTTGCCCGGGATACGGGCCGGCCACGAGGAAACCCGTCGCGGAGGCCGCGTCGTAATCGTCGGGATGCAATTTGTCGGCGGCAAGTTGAGCGCGGATGAATTCGTTGTACGGCATGTCGGCGTTAAACGCGCGAATCGTCCAGTCTCTATAATGGTATGCGCCGGGACGGAAGCCATCGAATTCGTATCCGCCGCTTTCAGCGTACCGAACGACATCGAGCCAATGCCGCGCCCAGCGTTCGCCATAGCGTTCGCTGGCTAAAAGCTTATCGACGATTCTCTCGTATGCATCGGGTGCGCTGTCTTTCACAAACGCATCGACTTCCTCCAGTGTCGGCGGCAATCCAATCAAATCGAAGTACACGCGCCGAATCAGTTTTTCGCGGCCGATCTCCGCGCTGGGACTGATTCCCGCCGCTTCCTGCTTCGCGAGAATAAACGGATCCACTGGCGTTCGAATCCACGCTGTGTTTTTTACGTTCGGAAGCGTCGCGTTTTGCAAAGGCTTGAACGACCACCATTGCTTGCCTTCATCGATGTTGATGACGCGTTTTGCAGTTGCGACTTTCGATCCCTCGCGCGGGTCGGGCGCACCGAGTTCGATCCATTTCTGAAAATTCGCGATCACGTCGTCGGGCAGTTTTTCTTTCGGCGGCATCTTCATATCGTCTACGGTATGGCGAATCGCCTTCATCAAATTGCCCTTCATCGGTTGATTCGGCACAACCGCTGGACCGCTCTCGCCGCCGGTCAGCAAACCGTCGCGGCTGTCCACGAAAAGGTCGCCTTTCAGTTTCCCTTTTCCTTTCGCTTCAACCGAATGGCATTCGTAGCATTTGGCTACTAAAACGGGACGAATTTTCTCTTCGAAAAACGCAAGTTTGGCGGGTTCGATGTCAGCCGATAAACAGGATGCTGCAACGGTAAATGCAATCAGCGTAAACGAGATGTATTTCATGCAATTCAAATTTCCTGCACCAAGGATCGCTTCAAAATGGTTGTCTACTGAATCAGGCCTGTTCCTATCTACACCAAACACGCCGCAGACCCAATAGACGATACTCTCTTTCAGATGTAAAATCCTACTCGTAAAAAGCGCGTAGTTCAGTGTCCGCAGAGCACTGTTCGGTTGTGTATTTCCGAAAAAATCCGAATATCTTCACTTGAACATTACGAGTCGATGCGTATTCTGTTTTCTCCCTGTTGACGCAGTAGGCAACGGCAAACACATGTGTTTGACGGTCCCGTAGCCAAGTGGTAAGGCGATG
>JANXLS010001155.1 GCA_025355035.1 Planctomycetota bacterium
CAATGCGTTCGCGCGGAAGATCTTTCGGAAGCGGCTTGCGACCACCGCCGTGCTTCTTCGGTTCGGATGGGGCGGCGTCGGATGCTGCTTCACTTTCGCCGGGAGGCTCGCTGGGACGCGCGGGCAGTTCGAAGAGCAGCTGTTGGCCGGGCGGATCGGTGCGTTTTTCCGACGATTGACCGAAGTGCAGACGCGTCAAATTGTCGAGCTTGAATTGCAGCAGTTCAGCGCGCTGATGCTCGTCGTTTGCGCGCTGATAGCTCTCCATCACGAGATCTTTGAGCGCTTCAATATCGTCAGGTAAATGCGGTCGCGTCATAGGTAAAGTATCGACGCTTTTGCGCCCGAAAAAAATGCAGGATTTCAACGCGAAAGTGAAAATCTTTTTTGCCGCGTCGATCCAGCCAGCTCAATGCCCTCCAGGATCAGCGCCAGTTCCGCCGCGTCGATTTGAGCGCCGCCCTTATCCAAAGCTTGCACGCGAAACGATCCTTCCTCCAGACGTTTGTAATACAGACAAAATCCGCTGCGATCCCAGAACAAAATTTTCACCCGGTCGCGCGGCTTGTTGAAAAACACAAACAAATGACCGCTCAACGGATCCTGCGCCAGCACGCTGCGCGTCATCTCGGCAAGCTTGTCAAACGACCTGCGCATGTCGGTGGCTTGTGCGCAGAGAAATATTTTCACCGCAGGCGACAGCATCAGCATGAGACGGCTCCCGCTTCCAGCACCCGCGCCACCGCGCCCAGCACCGCAGGATCGACGCACGCGTCAAAGCGCAGCACCCGCCCACCACGCAACTCCAGCTCGAAAGCATACGATTCCGTCTGCCGCAATTCCATCTGAACCGGCACGAACGCCGGCGCCGCCGCCCGCCGAGCGATCTCGCGCTTCCACCACGAAAAGTCATTCTGCGTCAACCCCTGCTGGCGGCAATACGCCGCCTGGCTCAGTCCGCTCTTCCCCCACGCAAGAACATGCCCCCGCCACTTCTGCTCCCGCTCCACTTTCGCATCGACACCCATGCCGCTCCCCTCCTCGGCCTAGTTTCAGCGATTTTGCATGGAATTGGAAGGCGTGGATGATCGAACGCTTATGACGTGCTGGCTGAAATTACCGAGCATCGCGGACACCAGCGCACCTGCGCCTGTTGCGGAAAAGTCACCCGCGCCGAAATTCCCGAGGAAATCCGCGCGCATTGCACAGGTCCGAAACTGGGGGCGACGGTTTCCTTTATGGGCGGCTGCCTGCACGCCAGCAAACGCGCCATCCAGGAAACC
>JANXLS010001166.1 GCA_025355035.1 Planctomycetota bacterium
CTTCATCATCCGATCATACGCCGCCGCCGCCCGCTTCAGAAACTCAACCTTCCCCGTTTCATAATCTGCCGACATCCCAAACTCCTGACTCCCCCAATAGGGGTATCGGCATTTTTTGAGCGCAAGTCCGGTTATGCACCCAATTAAACCGTTCGCCCTGCATCGATCTTGACTCCCCGCACATTTTCGATAATGTAAAAACATGTCCTCCAAACACGCTCTGAGTCTGATCACATTCGACATCGACGACACGCTCTACGCCAGCACTGACTTCGCGCGGACGGCGCGCGACAATGCATTGAAAGCCATGATCGCGGCGGGGCTGGACTTCCCGTTCAAGGATGCCGTCGCAGAACTTGACGAAGTCGTCGCGGAATTCACATCCAACGATGAGCACCATTTCGATCGACTGCTCGAACGCATCCCGGCCAAAGCGCGCAACGGATTCAATCCCGCGATCCTCGTCGCCATTGGCGTCGCTGCTTACCACGACACAATTCACGAAAGCTTCCGCCCATACGAAGACGGCGTCGAAGCGTTCAAGAAACTGCATTCGATGGGTTATTCGTTGGGCGTCATCACGCAGGGGCGTACCGTCAAACAGGCCGAAAAAGTCATCCGTCTGCGCATCCTTCCATACATCCACAAGCGCGCGATTTTTTTCAGCGATCAAGTCGGCATCAGTAAATCGTCGCCGAAGTTTTATCACAAGGCCCGTGAGATATTCGGAGCCGATCCGAAACATTGCATGCACGTCGGTGACCGTCCCGATCGCGATATCGATCCGGCCAATTCAGCTGGCTGGCTAACAGTCCTGAACCGCCGCTCCGGCCGCTACCACGAACGTCCCGGCGCAACGCCCCCGGCTCACGTTATCCAGAATTTTTGGGATTTCGTCGAATTGATCGAAAAGAATTATGAGCCAAAATAACAGTGTTAAAACTGCAAGGTTTAAAGTTCAAAGTTAACGGCGGTGAGGATTTTTGCAGCGCGGTGGTCCGAAAACTTCGGCGTAGACGAACGCTTGTCGAGCCATTTCGGCTCGAGTTTTAGGTTTGGCATTCCGCATGGCTTTGAAAAAATCCGCATACGCGTTGGACTTTTTATTCGACAGTGACGCGCCCATTGTATCGACGGTCTGAACTTCGCCCATCGTCGTGACGGTGTTCACTTCCGCGACCATCTTCGTGTGACCGATGCCCAGCGATTGCTGCGTTTCGCGCTCGGCCAACTTCTCGAATTTCCGCTCCAGTACCGGTCGCACCACCTCGCGTTCATCAATCGTCGGTGCCAGGACGCGCCCCTCGATCTTCGATTGAATCGCACCGCCCATCGATGGCAACGGCGCGGGAGCCGCCCCACGCAATTCCGTCGGCTGCTGCACTTCCGAAAGCGGACGACTCAGCGAAGGCGTCTTGACCTTCTCAACAAACACCGGTGCCTTTTCGACGCGTTGAGCCTTCACACGCGGAGACGACGCTTTCCCGGCGGACTGTTCCCGCTTCACATCCTCCAAAATCTCTTCCAACGTTCGCTGTTTTCCGGGCACCACGGGACGACCATCACCGTAATTATACGGCCCACGCGCCGCAGGCGGCTTGGCTCCTCCCGCCGTACCCGTGCTGGATTTGTTTTCCTTCTCGCCACTCAAAGCTTGACAAATCCAGACGATGAATTCAATAATCAAATCCATTCAAAACCCTCAAAGAGACCAACTCGGTACTCAGCACTCGGCACTCGGCACTCGGCACATCGCCGCTAGTTCGTGCTACGCGCGGGGCCGCCGGCA
>JANXLS010001191.1 GCA_025355035.1 Planctomycetota bacterium
CCCAACGAATCGCTCCCGCAACACCCGTCCTTCCACGCCCGCGCGTCCCGCAGATTCCACATCCCCAGCAATCGATTCCCGGCGGATTCACTCAGATGCGCGCGCCCGTTCTACCCTTCGCCGATTCCGGCGCACTAGGCCCGGCATCCCCACAACCGCCGCCACTACCGCCACCCGCGCCAGCCATCCCCGCGCTGCCCCGGCGACCGACCGTCCCCTACGTCCAACACGTTTCGATGCGCCAACCCGTCAACGTTTTGCGCTGATCGCAGAATCAAAAATCGATCAACCCCTCATCGCGGCACCACTCGACAGCCTGCTGAATTCCATAGCGCGGAGTCGGCTGCGGTTCAAACCCGAGCACTCTCCGCGCTTTTTCGCACGACACGCCAGTATGTAAATTCTGGTCCGCCAGCAAGTGGTTGAATTTATCATAGCGGTCAAAATGCGCACGAACCCGTCCCGTCAAATGCGCAATCGAAGCTGCAAGACTCGGCACACGCCGGTAGCGTAGCGGAATACCCAGCGCATCCGCAGCCGCTTCGTAAATATCGTACTGCGTATAATTCTCCGAATCGCACAGATTAAACACCTCGCCCGCCGCATCGGCATGCGTCAGGCTGCTGATGGCACCGACAGCCACATCGTCAATGTAACTCCAACTCCGACCAAATTTCCCGCCGCCAATCAAATTCGCGCGCCCTTGCTTCAAGCGTTTGAAAAGTTCCACATGATGCGCGGGGACAGGCGTTCCATAAAACGGCCCGGGCCGCAAAATAACGACATCGAACGCCCCCTGCGTATGCAGACTCATCAACCCGTGTTCAGCTGCCAGGATGCTCTTTCCATAGTGCGAATGTGGATGGCACGGCAGGTCTTCCGTCAGAATCTGATTTCCCAATCGCGAAGCGCCCTGAGCTGCCGTGTTGCTGACGTACACAAATCGCCGTACGCCCGCCGCTTTCGCCAGTGCGGCAAACGCCAGCGTTCCGTCGCGATTCACCGCATAATAGTCGCTGATCTTGCTCGGCTGGAAAATGCCCGTAGCGTGAAACACCACCCCGCCGTACATCTGTTCCAACGCAATTTTAAGCGACGCGGCGTCAAGCAGATCGCCATACAGAATCTCCGTGACGCTAGATTGCTTCGCACACCAATAATCGACTTGTTCCTGATCCGTTCCCGCTTGAATCAGACACCGTACACGCGTGAGCGCGGGCAATGAGTACCCCAGTCGCGACAGCATCGCATCGCACAGCCACCCCGGCGCACCGGTCAGCAACAACGAAAAAGGTTTATACGATCTCGGGAACGGCATATTGTTCGATGGATATATCCGGATACAATTCAGGTTCAACACTCATTACCGTTCAGCTCGATTCGCTATTTCAGCGCGTGGGACTGATTTGTTGGCGGAGAACATGGGTTTTTCATGCAATTCAATTCGTTTGTCTTCCTGATATTTTTCGCCACAGTCTTCCCGCTGTACTGCGCGCTGAATTTCCGTTGGCAAAACCGCATGCTCCTCGCGGCCAGCTACCTTTTCTACTACAAGGCTGAACCGCGGTTTCTGTTCTTGATGGTGCTGACAACGGGCATCGATTTTTTCATCGGCCTTCGCATCGGCGATTCCGAAATCGAGACCACGCGCAAGCGCTGGATGATCGCCAGCGTCGTCATGAATCTGTTCATCCTCGGCATCTTTAAATATTACGATTTTTTCGCTCTCAGCATCGCCGAAAATTTTGCAAGAGTCGGCATGCCATTGAACCCGGTTTTGATCAACGTCGGAGTTCCCGCCGGCATCAGCTTCTACACGTTCCACGAAATCAGTTACACCGTCGACGTCTATCGCAAACACATCAAACCTGCACGAAAATTCGAAGACTTCGCCGTCTTCATTTCCTTCTTCCCGCAACTCGTCGCCGGCCCGATCGGTCGCGCGTCGTGGCAGATGCCCCAATTCGAAAAGCCACGGCGCATGACTTGGCAGGGCTGGTGCGAGGGCGCGCTTCTGATGCTCTTCGGCTTCTTCAAAAAAATCGCCGTCGCCGATGCCATGGCCCCCATCGCCGCGCGCGTTTTCAAAAATCCGGGCGGTTGCAGCCGCTCGATGCTCCTGATCGGCCTGTACTGTTTTACGATTCAAATCTACGCCGATTTCTCCGGATACACAGACGTCGCGCGCGGCCTGGCGCGATTGATGGGATTTGAATTGATCGAGAATTTCAATCAGCCCTATTTCGCATCGAATATCACCGATTTCTGGCGCCGCTGGCACATCAGCCTTTCAACCTGGCTGCGCGATTACCTCTACATCCCGCTGGGCGGAAATCGGCGCGGAAAATTCAACACCTATCGAAACCTCTTCCTGACGATGTTCCTTGGCGGCCTCTGGCACGGAGCATCCTGGAAATTCGCCGTTTGGGGATCGCTCCACGGAATCTATCTCGCCGTCCACAAATTCATGATGCGCGACAACGAAGCCGAACTCAAACCCCGCGCCGCGATCGCCGCCGGGCATGAAGAAGGAGCGACGCCCGCGTATGCGGCTGCGCGAGGCCCCTTGGAGTCGAAAGACACGTGGCTCATCCGTGTGATAAAAACAATCGTCACATTTCATCTCGTCGCATTGACGTGGATTTTCTTCAGCGCCGAGACAATTGGCGATGCGTTCACATTTCTGAAAGGCATTTTCAAGCAGGTCAAAAACGTCTCCGCGCGCAGTGGAAAAATGGATTCAGCGGAATTGACGACAGCCGCCGTCGCCGCGTTGGTCATGATCGTCGTGATCGACCTTCCGCAATTCCTGAAGCGCGATCACTGCGCGATGTTGAAGTGGCCGACGCCAGCCCGCGGCCTTGTGTTTGCAACGCTGTTCATTTGGATCGTGATGATGCGAGGTCTCGAAAATGTGCCGTTCATCTATTTTCAATTTTGAATCACTCGAAGGCTTCTCGCCCCGGATTCCTTCAGGCCTGCTGCTCGCCGTCGCGCTGGTCTTCAGCGTCGAACTGGGTGTGCGTTTCGCGCCGGACACATGGCTGATCCCCTCCTACTCCCGCCTGGGTTTCCGTGGTTTCATGGAGCACGACGTGCTGCCGAAATTCAACGATCCGAAAATTGCCATCGTTGGAACATCGCGCGCGGCGGACGCGCTGAATCCCGTGTCCGTGGATGAAGCCCTGGACCTCCCCGCATTTTCGACAGTCAATCTCAGCATTTTCGGCAGCCGCACAAGCGATTGGTTGGACCTCTATCAACGCAACCGCGCGAAACTCTCGCAGTGCAAATTGTTCATCGTGGTTGTCGACGAATGGAGCTTCAGTTCCGGTGTCGGCAACGACGAACAGTTTTGTGTGGACGCTCCGTTTGTTGATCGAATTAATTTCGTGGAATCACCCGAACGGCTGCGCGAACCGGCCCGCAAAATAGAACCCGCCAAACTGGAATTCTTGGAATTGAAGCGCAATCGCTTGCTAGCCGATTGGGCGTTTAACATGCGCTTGAAACTCGGCTTCGTCCCGCTCGCAGTTGCGAAGTCGCTCCATCTCGGCAAAAAACGCGAACCCGAATTCGACGAGTATCACATGATCCGATCCACGACGGCCGAAACAGGCAAAGAAGCCGAGAACCCGTTGAATTACCACGAACGCATTCGCAACTTCTACAAGTTTTTCGACGCACATTACATTTACTTGCGCCACATCCGGGACTTGGCCGCGTTGATCAAACAAGACGGCGGACATCTCATGCTGCTGCATTTGCCCAATCGCCGTTCGTATCAAAACGAAGTCGATAAACTTTTTCCAAACGAATACGCAGAGCACATTCGCACAACGAATTATCTGGCGCTCGAAACAAAGTCGTCTTTCTATTCATTCAAATATCCCGAAGAGATCGGTCTCACGGACAGCGACTATGTGGACTACTGCCACATGGCCATGTCCGGAACCGAAAAATGTACAAAGGCAATGGTTAATCTAATTCAGAAAGACAAGTTGCTGAAGTAGAGCCGAGCGGATCAGTTTGCGACTGGAGTTGCGCGCCGCTGTTCGCGCTCGCGGGGTGGAGGAGAGCGTGCGACTTTAGCTGTGCGCAGTTCAATAACCGCCTGGACGAACCTCAGCACTACCTTCACCGTCCAAAGTGGAACGACAGCAAGGCATTTTCGCGTTACTTTTCCCGGATTGGATTGTACATGATGTGGACTGCACTTTTGCATCAACGACCGCTCCAACTTTCATCGGAGAACTTAATGACCGTCGCGCCGCATCCGCACCGTCCTTCGGTTTTTCCCCAGCCCGCGCGTGGAATCGTTCTCGCGCTTCTTTTATCCTGCGCCTTCGCACCCGCTTTCGTCCGCGCGGGCGAAGACTCCGAATTTCAAAAAGCGCAGGGATTTTACAAGCTCCAGGAATACAAAGACGCCGTCGCTGAATTATCGAAATTCATCGCGACATATCCAAAGTCCGATCGCCTCGAAGACGCAAAGCTTCTCCTCGCCGAGAGCCACTATCAATCGAAGGACTACGCCAACGCGGCGAAATCGTACGACGCGTTCATAACGGACTATCCCCAATCCGCGCGGCGATCCGATGCGTTGCAACGCGCGTTGATGTCGTTCTCGATCAACAAGGACTACGCGAATTGCGTCAAACACGCTCAGGCATTCATCCAGGAAAATCGCGCAAAGTTGAAAGCCGCTCCGCCCCAGGATCCCATCACGATCAAATTCGCTACGGCGCTTTATCGCGCGGGTGATGCCAGTTACGAATTGAAGGACTTTGAAAAGGCCCGGGCGTTTTGGGAGGAACTCGTCACAGAAATCCCGAAATCGCCATTGGTCGCTGAAACACAGGAAGGCCTCGGCTGGATTTATTTCAGCACCAAAGAATTCGAAAAAGCAGCGGCCTCGTTTCATGCAACGGCGGAAGTCCCAAAATACAAACGCGCTGCTTGGGCGAAACTCATGGAAGGTCGAGCCCTCGCCGCCCTGAACAAAACTGACGAAGCGCTCGCAGCGATCAAACAAGCCTCAACACTCGACGCATCAGATAAAAATCTTCAAACCGAAGTGTTGATTCGCTCTTCAGAACTCCTCGCAGTCTCTCCGAAACTGCTCACGCCCGGCGACCATTCGCCCATTCTAAAACCCATGCTCGAATCCCTGCATACGCTCGCCAAAGATTTCGCAACGCATCCGGCGACCGTTTCGACATTGGATTTCACAACATTCAAAATGGTCGAGGCAAAGCAAAACGTCGAAGCCGCCGAACTGGCAAATCTCTATCTGGAAGTGACAGCCGCCAATCCAGCTGCCGCGCCAAAGCGTTCCGCGATGGCGCGAATCAAAGCGCGCGCTTTGTTGGGAGCCAATCAAACGCCCGCAGCCATCGATGCCGCTCGATCAGCCGTGAAAGAATCGGAAGCGCTGACCGATGCCGCGTTGAAAAACGAGGAACGTCCAGCGTCACTTATGTTGCTACAAGAACTTGTCCCAGCGGAAGCTCCCGCGATCCTCAAAGAGATCGTCGAAAAACATTCGCAAACACGCTTCGCCTTCGACGCCCAATACGAACTCGCGCGCATCGCTGGGGAAGCCGGGCGCATTGGCGAAGCGCTCACGCAGATTCAAACGTTGCTCGATGCGCTGGCGAAAGCTCCGGCCAATCAAGCCGGTATCGAAAAATTGAAGTGCGACACCTTGTTCGCCGCTGAACATTTCGCCTTCCACAAACCCGATCATGCCAAGTCCGTCGAATACGCCCGCGCGTATCAAAAAGCCTACGGTGACAAAGATCCCCGAGCGGACGATGTCGCTCGAAAACTGGGTTGGAGCCTGCACGAAACGGGCGACGAATCCGGTGCAATAGCCGCATTGGACGCCGCCCTGGCTGCGTTCCCCAAGAGTACGTTCAGCGACGAAATGACCTACGTCCGCGCGTTGGCCGCCAACAAAACCGGCGACACAGCCAGCGCTCTCAAATTTGACGAAGCACTCGCCCAGAGCTATCCCGCATCGCCATTCGTCGATGATGCTCTTTTCGATGCCGCGTTGATTTTATTCAAGCAAGCGAAGTACGAGCCCAGCCTCGCGAAGCTTGACGCGTTGCTCGGCAAAGCGTCCTGCAAACCCGAATTGAAAAACGTAGCGATGCAATTGCGAGCTTCAGCGCGCTTGCAAACAAACCAGGCTGCCGGAGCGCTCGCCGACGCCGATACGCTTCTTAAAGGTGCGATCGACGAGCGGCTCAGTTTGCCCGCGTTGCGCATCATCAAAGCAATGGCCTTGCTTGCCTCACCCGAAAAAGAAGCCGACGCGCTCGCCGCCTTTAACGAACTCATAGCCAAAGGTCCGCAAGACGCGCCCGAAGTTCGACAAGGCATTTCTCGCCGCGCGTACATTCTTTTCAAAAACAAAAAGTACGTCGAAGCCAAAGCGGATTTCGAAACGCTGAGCGATCCAGCGAAAGGATCGCCGCCGCAAGACGCCCAAAACGCGTCGCTGCATTTGGCGGTGATTCATCGCGAGCTGAAAGAAATCCCACAGGCGAAAGCACTGCTTGAAAAACTCGCCGCTCAAAAGTTGGAAGGCATCGCAGCATTCGAAGTCCCTTTTCAACTCGGCAACATCCTCTTCGAAGCCGGCGACAACGCGGGTTCGGTCAAACAATATGAGGCCGCATTGGCGCACACGGCAGGAGCCACCCCCGCATCGCTCAGCGCCGCGCGTTTGAACCTGGCGTGGTCCCTTCGTCGCGGCAATGAAAAAGAAAAAGCCGAAGGCGCATTCGGCGAAGTTGTGAAAAGCGATTCGACTGGCCCCTTCGTCGCCGAAGCGCTTTTCGAACGCGCGCGACTGTTCTCCGAACTCGGCAAGAGCGCCGATGCGCTGCCGTTGTGGAAAGAAATTCAGACGCGATTTGCGGAGACTCCTTATTCCGAAAAAGCCTTGTTCTTGCAGGGACAAGCGCAAGCCCAAGCCGGACAATTCAAGGAAGCTGCGGAGAGCTTCGCAACCCACGCCGAAAAATTCCCCGCGGTGAACCTGCGCGAAACCTTGTGCGGTCTGGCTGAGTCGCGACTGCATTTGAACGACATGTCGAAGGCGCGCGAAGCGTTCGAAAAAGTGCTCGGCCCGAAAGGACTCGAAGCCGATTTGGAAGACGTCACCGAACGCGCGTTGCTCGGATTGGCCGACATCGCACTCAAAGCGGGCGACGCAGCGGGATCGAAAAAAATGGTCCTGCGCATCCTCACCGAAAACGCAGCGTCGCCGTGGGCCGATGCAGCCTATTTTATTTCCGGTCAGGCAAGCGAAACGTTGAAGGAACCAGAGAAGGCAATCGGCTATTATCGAAAGCTGATCGCCGAGCGACCGAAGAGCATTCACATTCCAGCCGCGGAAGAACGCCTGCGCGCACTCGGCGCTCCGAAGAATTGACGCAAGTAAAGTAGGATGTGTTTCAAGCCTGCCCATTGTGCCGCATACCATTGAGGACCGTAAACATGGCCGAACCGACCGAAAAGAAAAAGTCATCCTGCGGATGCTGCTTCCTCAAAATTGTCGGCGTGATCGTCCTGTTGTCGTTGGTCGTCGGCGTCATCGTCGGTATCAACGCGATCAAGACCAAAAAATGGATGGAGAGCGCCGAAGAGGCACAACCTGCTTCCTACACGCCGTTGCGGATTTCCGCTGGCGAACAGGAAGACGTCGATCGCGTCATTCAAGTCATTCACCGGGCGCAAGCCGACAAGAAGTTGGTCGATGAAACCATTTCACCCAACGTTTTCAATGGCGTCGTCAACGCGATCATCGAAGGCGAAAAGGCCAAAGGCAAATCGCCCGAATTGGATCCGCTCCGGCTGTCAATCGACGGCGATCACTTTAATGTAGCTGCGACAGCACGCATTAAGGGGAAGAACAAATTTGCCAATATCGAAGCGGTATTCGATTTCGAAGTTGAAGAAGGAAAAATCACGAAACTCGACGTTCATAAAATCGTCGCAGGCGGCAACGAGGCGCCGTTTGTAGTCAAGACCGGGATCGGGGTCATGATTGCCGGCTTTAAAAAGGGAATCAACGAAAACACCACGCCGGAGGCACGAAAATTCAGAGGCTTTAGATTGGTCAAACGCGAGGGTGATCGAATCCACATCGTCATCGATCCGAACGAATTTGATCCGCCTGAAAAGGACGTTGCAGCTCCCAAACCGGAAGGCGCAAAAGAATCATTTTAAAAGTCATTGCGAACCATCAAGGAGTCCCGCGTGCGATTTGGAATGCATCTGACATTCAAAGACGGACCGACTTTGGCGAAGTCGCTCGGCTGCCAGGCGCTGCAGATTTTCTGCGGCAATCCGCGCGGTTGGTTGAAGACGCCGCTCGAAGACGATTTCATCCAATCGTTTCGTGCCGGAGTCGCCGCCGCAAAACTCGACCCGATCGTCGTCCATGCAACGTACCTCATAAATCTCGCCGCGCGCAGCGATGACATTTATCAAAAGTCGAGCGACGCCTTTATCCTGGAACTGAAACGCTCGCAGCAGTTGGGCGCAAAGTTCTTTGTCCTCCACATCGGCAACCACATGGGCGCCGGTCCTGAAGCCGGTCGCGCGCGAGTCGCCGCGGCGATGCAACGCGCCGAACGCGAAGTGCCCAACGGTCCGGAAATTCTCGTTGAAAACACAGCCGGTGGCGGAACCTCGCTGGGGACGACCTTCGAAGAAGTCGCCGCAGTGATCGACGCCGCAGGCATCGAGCGGTTGGGCCTTTGCCTCGACACCTGTCACGCGTTCGCCGCCGGTTACGATATCCGCACGAAAGCCGGCGTGACATCGATGCTCGACACGATCGACAAAACGATCGGATTGAAGCGCCTGCGCTGTTTGCATTTCAACGACTCAAAAGGCGCGCTGGGATCGCACCTCGATCGCCACGAACACATCGGCGGCGGCGAAATCGGAATCGAAGGGTTCCGCGCGCTGCTCAGCGACAAACGCGTGTGGCACCTTCCGGCGATCCTCGAAACGCCAAAAGAACTGCCGACGAGCGATGTCGAAAATCTGTGGCGCACGTTCGAACTTGCGATTGCCGCCGGAACGGTTAAAAAGTCCGACGTTGGCATGAAGCCTGTTGGCTTGGAAACGCCGTCCGACAAGCCCAAGCCGAAAACGAAAAGCGCGCCAGTCGTACCCAAAAAGAAAGCCGTCAAATCCCGCAAAGCCGACTAAATATGTGGAGCTCTTCACTCATGAAATTCACTCTTCCATTGCTGTGGCGCATGGGTCTCGCATGCCTCGCCGTGCTCGCCATTTCAAAAATGTGTTGTGGTGCCGAAGAAGAATTCAGCGAATTCACGAAAAAGATCGAGTCCTTTACGCTCGACAACGGATTGACGATCATCCTCTACCCGCGTGGTGATGCGCCCGTGATTTCGTGTGTGACGTACGTGAAGACGGGATCGACCGACGAACACGTAGGCATCACCGGCCTCGCCCATCAACTCGAGCACCTCGCGTTCAAAGGGACGCCGTTCGTTGGGACAAACGACTACGCCAGCGAGAAAGCCGCGCTCGCCAGCATCGACACCTTATATGGGACGATCCAGACTCTCGAACAAAAAGTTCCCGCCGACATGCGTGACGGTTTCCTGTCGCTGCTGGCGCAAGTAACCAGTACCGGCGCGCGCGGCGTCGATCCGTCCCAGGCCGAAAAAGCTATGGAGAAACAAGCGAACGATTTGATGGACACATGGAAGAAAGCAGGCGTCACGCTGGCTGATGTCGACAAAGCGGAGCTCGTTAACCTCGTCAAAACGTACGCGGCAAAAGTAAAGGTAGCGGAGAAATTCGTCGTTCAAAATCAGTATTCAAATTTAATTGATCGCGCCGGCGGAGTCGGTCTGAACGCGTTCACGTCCGACGACCGAACCGTTTACCACGTCTCGCTCCCGGCAAATAAATTGGAATTGTGGGCTGCATTGGAATCCGATCGTTTCATGAACATCGTTCCGCGCCAGCTCGAAAAAGAAAAGCAGGTCGTGCTCGAAGAGCGCCGCATGCGAACCGATTCGAGTGCCTTCGGCAAACTCTACGAATCATTCCTCGGCGTTGCGTTTCAGGCGCATCCGTACGGCATTGCCGTGATCGGCCATCGCAGCGACATTCTCGGCTATAACCGCGAGAAGATCATGAAGTTCTACCGCGAGCATTACGTCCCGAGCGAAACGATTGTTGCGGTCGTGGGAGACATTGATGTTCCCGCCACGAAGAAACTGCTCACCGATTATTTTGGCCGCATCCCGAAAGCAAAGGGCCCGCCGCCGCCAGTCACCGTCGAACCGCCACAAGAGGGCGAACGCCGCATCGAAGTCGAATTCCCAGCGCAACCGGTGATGATGATCGGCTACCACGTCCCCGAACGCAAGCACCCTGACACGCCCGCATTGGTGATGCTCAGTGAAATTGCCACGTCCGGAAAGACGTCGCGTCTCGAATCGCATCTCGTTAAAACGAAGAAAGCAAATTCCGTCGGTTCGTGGATCGGACCGGGCGATCGCTACCCGCGCTTGATGTTCGTCACGGCTGAACCGCCTCAGGGCGGTAACACGACGGACCTCGAAACGGTCGTGCTCGCCGAAATCGAAAAACTGAAAACGGAAATGCCCAGCGAAGATGAAATGAAGCGCGTCATCACGCGTTATCGCTCGGGCATTTTACGCGGCATGAAATCGAATCTGAATCTCGCGCAGGAACTCGCGGATTACCAGGCCGTCAGCGGCGATTGGCACAGCCTCTTCAAAGAAATCCAAGAGATCAGCGCTGTAAAACCGGAGCAAGTCATCGCGGTCGCGAAAAAATATCTGACGAAGCAAAATCGAACGATCGGCAAAGTTGTGCCCTTCGAAAAAGAAGCGCAATAAAGCGCAATAGTGAAGGGGCGGGTTTCCAGCCGTCTTTTTTTAAGCCGTCAAACATTACGCGCGTTGCCAGGAAGAAAGCGGCCGCGAAACGTACTCAACGGAAGCAAAGCGTTCGCTCGACGAAATTAATTCTGCACCGGCCAACGCCAACAGTCGGTTTTCGTCCGCGCGTTTTTTGTCTCCGCGCGGCTCGGACAAAAGGCTCGTGTCATAAACCCCGGATTTAAATGCGGTTTCTGAGACAATCTCCGCCAGAAAAGGTGCCGTGTTCGATACCGGATGAATATGAGTTTCGCGCAAAGCAAATTCGAGTCGCGTGCGAGCTTCCTCGCGATCCTGCCCCCACGCGATGACCTTCGCCAGAAGCGAATCGTAGTAGGGTGAGACCGTCAGTCCCGTTTCGGCCCATCCATCGACTCGAATCCCCGGGCCCGACGGAAGTGTAACCATCGTCATTTTCCCGCACGACGGCCGGAACCCGTTGTAGGCATCCTCAGCGATGACGCGTGCCTCAATTGCGTGGCCGTTTTGTTGCGGATAGATCCACGTCCCACCGTTGGCATGCGACGCGCTTGATACACGTGACGAAAATCCGTGTCCTGCCGCAACGGTGAGCTGTTCTTCAACAAGGTCCAGGCCTGTCCGCATTTCAGTGACAGGATGTTCGACTTGCAGGCGTGTGTTGATCTCGATGAAATAGAATTCGCTCGTTCCCGACGGCACCAAAAATTCCATCGTGCCCGCTCCACGATAATTCAACGATGCTCCAAAACGCGCCGCCAGTTCGCTCATGCGCCGCGCATCGGCGGGAGCCAGCGCCGGGGCAGGAGATTCTTCGATCAATTTTTGATGCCGACGCTGCACGGAACATTCGCGTTCGCCAAGCGATATCGCGCGGCCAAGACCGTCTCCCAAAATCTGTATTTCAACGTGGCGCGCACGCTCAATGTATTTCTCGATGAATACGCGCGGATCGCCGAACGCGGCGCGCGCTTCGGACGACGCGCGTTGCAATGCGTCGGCAAGTTGACTCGGTTCTCGCACGATTCGCATACCGCGGCCGCCGCCGCCACCCGCAGCTTTAATCAGCAGCGGATAGCCCGTTTTCCCCGCGATCGCCAGCGCGTCGTCGAGCGATTCGACCGCGTTGCTTTTTCCAGGCACGATGGGTACGCCGAATTTCAATGCCGCTTCGCGCGCATGAATTTTGTCGCCCAGCGATGCGATTTGATCGGGCGTCGGGCCGACGAATTTCATTCCGGCGGATTCCACCGCGGCAGCGAATTCTTCATTCTCAGAAAGAAATCCGTAGCCGGGATGAATGGCGTCGGCACCCAGCTTTTTTGCAGCAGCAACGACTTTTCCGATATCGAGGTAAACGCGCGCAGGATCGCCCTCGAGCGGCGTCGCTTTGTGACACAAACGCAGATGCGGCAATCCCCCGTCGGCGCTCGAATATGCGCTGCTGACTTCGAGCCCAAGACGAGCGGCAGTGCGTGCAATTCGCAGCGCGATTTCGCCGCGATTGGCGATGAACAAGCGTTGAATGGTTTTGGGCGAATTCAAGCGTGAACGACCTTCCTGTTTGGATTCTCGCGGAAATGGAATGGCACGGAACAAGGCTGAACGAAAATAAAAACTTACTTCTTGTCTTTGATCAGTTCCCAGTGTACCCGCGCCACCTGGCCCATGTAGTGTTCTTCGGAAAAAGGAACAGCCGCCTTTTGAAAATGCTCTCGCGCCTTCGTGCCATCGCCCAATGCTTCCGCGTAAAGCCCCAAGTAAAGGTGCGCGTAACACAGATTATTCTTGAGCGCTTCCGGATCGGGATTGCCGACAGTCGCCGCTGCGAGAACGTCGTCGGGTTTGCCTTCTCCTTTGAAGAGTTGATAAACCTGTTTCATCGGAACGCGCGTGTCCTGATTTGTATCAATATAGATGATTACTTTTCGCGCCGCATCCACGTCCATTTCCTTCGCCGCGCAGATGAAATGCCACGCTGCGTTTTCGACATCATGCGGATTGACCGTCTTATGATCTTCGAACTGTTTCCGCCCGTCGGCGTAGCGTTTGGCGTAATAAAGTGAGATGCCACGTTCCCAAAGTTGCGGCGCTTGTTCAGGATACGCTTTAGCGCAGGCGTCGAAGGCCTTGATCGAAGCATCGAAATTCCCGGCGAAAAAATGCTCGTCACCCGCGAGCCGGAACAGGTTTGATTCGCCGGCTTCAGCGACGTGAGTTATGTCCTCAGCGGCCTTCGCATGGTTTTTCAATTGAGCGTAGGCCCGCCCGCGCAATTTAAAGAGAGCGTTGTCTTTCGGCGTTTGGGCAATGGCCTCTGAGAGGAGCTTTGCCGCATCGTCGTACTTTCCGAGTTGCAGCATTTCGGTTGCTTTTGGAATAACGTTTTCTTCAGAGCGCGCGCAACCGATTGAAAACATTAAAACGATTGAAGCCACTTTCATTCTGCGAAGGAGCATCATTTGAAATCATTCTCTCGATTAAATGGGTTCACGGAGTGGGCGGTTGGCCCTTCAATGGTGTGCGAGATAGCAGCGCCAGAAGGCAACGCCGGTTGAGTGTGTACTTGCGGCGACGGGATAATCCCGGGAAGAATCTGCGCGGAGTCGCTGTTGGGGTGGGCCGATGGGATCATGTTTTGTCCAGCGGCAACGAAGAAAACGGCGCCGGTCCATAGCGGCATCATGTCGGCAACGGGAACGAGTTTTCCAAGCGCAGAAGGCACGAAAACCCAATGAAATCCCAGCAGCGAAACCATGATGAACGCGACAGCAGCGTCCAAGATATCATTGACCGGACTTAAAAACCCGAGTTCCGAAAATGCCGGAATGAGCAGCCATTGAACGATGTCGGCAACGACAGCGACGATGCCAGCAATGATCAATCGCGTCGAAGGAATTTTGATTGACATAGCACGACTCCTAATCAAAATAGAATGTAAACGACACTTGTACACATATTATAGACGAACCACATCCACCTCTATAATACACAATCTTTGGGCTTTGCTCTGAAAAAGATGCTCGCGCCTCGTACAATGGTTGTATGCGGGTGTGTTTGAGCTGTGAGTTGGAAAAAGAAATGCCGGATTCTCTGGCGTTGCAACGGAAGGAACGCACGACGGATGGTTGGGAAAAACACAGCAACGAAATCGAACGGCGGCTTAAAGATCGTCGACTTGGGAACCGAACTTCGGGTCGATCCGCGTCAAATTGTCGCCGCCGCCAAAGAAATGGCGATGGAAAATGCCAAGGTCCCAGCGAGCTGGGTGACCGCTGGGCAGGCCGATCGCTTGCGCGCAAAATTCGGCGGACAGAACGAATTGAAGGCCAAGATCGAACGCAAGCTCCGCCATTTTGAGAGCGCGTTGGAGACGCCGAAGGAAGCGCCGAAGTCTGAAACGCAAATTAAAACGCATGCGCCAAAATTGGGGAAACGGACGTATGAGGCGGATCGCCGCTCCATCTTCGGTGTCGTCGCGAAAGGAAGTGCCCTTCCGATCGCTGGCGAAACCTCCGCGAAGCTCGCCGAAAGTGCATCCACAGTTCCCCCCCCCGCCGTTGCTCCCAGCACAGCACCTGCCGGCGCTGAAAAGTCG
>JANXLS010001198.1 GCA_025355035.1 Planctomycetota bacterium
GTCACAATGACGGGAGCGTCCCAGTTCTCAACAGCCAGTTCATGCGCTTTGGTAAGCTCCTCGCCGGAATCGCGTTTGGATTTTTCCACGTTGAAATTCGAATGATGTTCGACGACATTTTCTCGTCCCAACACTTTTCGATATTCGTCGGCGTTCTGTTCAATGATACTCGTAAACGGCAGTACTGAAATCACGCGGCGCAACCTATGTGCGACCGCATGGCGCAAAGCGAAGTTCATACTCGAAAACGTCTTTCCTCCGCCCGTTGGCACCGTGAGACTGAAAAATCCAGGCGAATCCGTACTGCGCTCGCGGCAAGCGTGCAGAATCTCCGACCGCGCTTGATTGACTGTCGTTGGCGGCACACTTTTTGATTTTTCATCCAGAGCCTTTTCAAGCAGTTCAAGCAATTCCGAAAGTTTCAAGAAGTGCTTTGAGGCACTCCTACGAACGCCTGGCTGATAGTAGTTTTCAGTATCGAGATAGTCCGCGTCTACCAGCGCCGAGAACAGAAAGCGTATCCAAAATTCAATACGCAATTTTTGCGCGTTACCGAAGGGTGCCGCGTTAAGGAAACCCGGCAAGGCGGGTAACGGCTGATTTAGTATGTCGGCGGGAATAATCGAACGTAGATTTTCAAAAATGCGCTCATTATCGTCGAGGCGTTCCTTGAGCGATTTTGTCCCAGTGTCCGCGCTGTTGGCAGCGTTCGCCAGTCCAGCGTGATGACCCGCGATGACAAACGAGAGCGGCAGTCCCAAATCGTGAAAACATTCATACGCGTGCACCGCGCCCACTCCCGCATGTTCGACGCTGACTTTATCTCCCATGAGTTTGCGCTGAAAATCCGGGTTATATTTTCCCAGGTCGTGCCACATCCCCGCCAGCTTTGCCCACTCACCGCTTCCAAACGGCGCTGCGTGATCGCAGGCGAGATTGGCTGTATCTACAAGATGCGTTCGCAGGTCGTGGGGAGGTTTTCCGATCGTGTTGGGAGAGTGCGCGTTGAACTCAGTCATAAGCTCCTTGTTTGGCCAAGATGCAATTTCCCGGCTACAGCGCTCGCTTGTAGCGGAGAATTCCGTACAGTCGATTTTTCAGACTGAGTTGTTTACGGTGCGCTATCCTACGGCAAGGTTTTCGCTCAGCAAATGGAACACTCTTATGACTGCGGAAGGATTAGACAGCGACTTGTTCCATTCGGGCTGCTCCGACCAGCTTTTAAACATCGTAGAGCGCGCGGAGGTGCGCGAGAATTATCGAGAATTATGCGTTGAGCTCGGCACTTCGTTGAAGGAGAATGCGGACTGGCGGGACTGCATCAAGGGACTCGTTCGCGGAATCATCGCAAAACGGATTACTAGACAGGGTTTGGT
>JANXLS010001253.1 GCA_025355035.1 Planctomycetota bacterium
CAGCGGTTTTGTTCGCGTTCTTCCGTTCGAGTCCCATTTTGCTCAGAAAACTTCCCAGTCCGACGAAGAGGCCGAAGAGCAGATAGCCCTGCCAACTCGCGTAGAAATAGATCAGGATTCCCAGGAACATTCCGAGCAGTGTGGCGGCGAAATTGGCGAATCGAAAGAGCAGCACGGCAATGCCGAGGATGCTGTTGGCGATCAGCGCATGAATGAGAAATTTGGGTTGAACGTGCGTCGTTTCAGGGAGATTCTGAGTCGAGAATTTCAGGAACCAAGCGACACCGACGACAGTAGCCGCTGACGCAAACGGCACGCGAACGTTGTCATCGAGGCGCGTGTCAATGCTCTCGGCGAGCGCACCGCTGACGGCGGCGAGAATTCCGAGCGTCCAGACGTAGGGCAATTCGGGCGTGCCATCTGCTTTCAAGAACACTGGACAGGGCATGAAGTAGAGCGACAGGCACGTTCCCCCGAGCGCGAAAAGGATAAACGCGATCAGGCCGGCGATGGTTTTCTTGGGGTGCCACGGCAATTTAAAACGCGAGATCATGCGTCCGAAAAAACTCGCTGGCGCATCACCACAGGCCATCGCAGCCCACGCGGGGAAAGCAGCGTAATGCGGAAAGATGACGAAACAGAGCATCAGCGAACACGGGTACAGCCAGAGCCCACTGTGCCAGCTTTCACCTGGCCGGACGACGAAATTCAGGATGGGGACAAAGCGCAGAAAAAGAAGGTTGAAGAGTGTTGCGGCGGCGAGAAAACCGACGATCCAATAGTCGATGTTGTCAATCCATTTGTACGCGTCGTTAATGCGCACGAATGCGAGCATCGGAACGCCGACGACGAAGAAGACACCGAAGTGGACCAAGTTGCGAAAAGTGGGCGAATGTGGCGGCTTTGGCGCGGACATGCTTGCGGGTTGCCTTCCGGGCCATACACATTATTTGGCGTCGAACAGCGTCATCAACTTGGCTCGCGTCCACGGCAGGCTGACGAAACCGAGATGGCCGCCATTCGGTAGAATCGTTACTTTCTTTCCTGCGGCGAACTTCTTGAAGTTGTCCATGTCGGAGGGGGTGTTCAGCGGGTCGTCCTGAGCGAGGATGACTTCCGTCGTCGATCCCTGTTGCTCGATCAATGCGGGAAGATCAGCCATATGGATCAACGGATCGAGACTTGGAGCGTCAAGTTTTTTCTGCCAGTAAGGGTACGACATGCCATAGGCGAACTTCGTGAAAGTCCATTTCGAGGCGTAATCCAAACGGACATATTTATCCGTGAATTCATCCCCGCGCGGGAGGCGTTTCAATTGGTATTCGGCGTCTGAGTACACGACCAGAGAAGGCAGCGAAATTCGGAACACGCTCGAAATGGCAGCTTTGAGCATATCGGCTGGGATCGGCGATTCCGGATTCGTGGGATCGGGCTTCAGTTTCTGCAGCATGGCCAGTTCAATCGGCGAATATTTGCCTGCGGTTTCGGAATACCAACTGTCGATGATGCGAGCGCTCTGGTCCATGCGGATGGGCGGCGAAAACGCTTGAATCGCGGCGATTTCAAACGGCAATTTTTTTGCTACTGCCATCGTTCCGAGCATCAGCGATTCCACTCCGCCGTAGCTCATGCCGACGACACCGACTTTCGTGACACGACCGTTGACACTCGTTTGGTGCATGAACGCATCGATGACTTTAACAATCAATTCAGTTTCGGCCCAGAGATTTCCGCCGACACCAACGTGGCTGCGTTCATTGAAACTTTGCAGGAATGTTGAGTCGAAGGTCAGGACATGGCAACCGGATTCGTAATACCACGACGCCCATAACTTGCTGAAGTCTTCTTCCGGACGTCCGCCCACACCGAGCAACACGACGACCAACGGTGCCGGGCCGCTTTGAATTGCAGCGCGAACAGGAAACTTGCTGCAGATGCCACAGACTTCCAATTGTTCGGCGTGCTGGCACGGGAAGCGGACATCTTTGACGCCAACAAATCCAGCGGCGCTGGCGAAGAGGCCATCTCTGAACGGAAAGAAGTAAGGAGGCAACGCGGTGGCGGTAGCTGTCTGCGCGGGCGTAGCTGATTTTTCATCGGCCGCGAAGCTACACGCGAATGATGTTGAAAGGATTGCAACCGAGAGAACTTGGAGCGAAAACAGTCTTGAGCGTGACACAGCCTTCTCCTTGCTTTGAACGAATCCGTGCAATCAACGTAATTTAAAGGACCGGAGGCAGTGCTTCAATTGGAATCCGAAAAAAATTGATATTTGATGTACGAATTGCGAGTTTTACGTTTTTCCGTCATTAATCCGCCATTCAAAATTACTTCCGTGCTTTGGGGTCAAGAGCGTCGCGAAGACCATCGCCCAGTAGATTGAACGAGAGAACGGTCAGCACGATTGCAGTACCGGGAAAGACTGCGAGCCACCAGTTATCTTTGAAGTAGCTTTTCGCGTCAGAGAGCATCCCGCCCCAGCTTGGAAAAGGGTCTTGAATGCCGAGGCCCAGAAACGAAAGCCCCGCTTCGCCCAGAATGTTTCCGCCGATCGCGAGCGTTGCCAGCACGACGATGGGCGAGAGGCAATTCGGCAGGACATGCAGAAACATGATGCGCATGTCGTTGCCGCCCAACGCTCGCGCGGCGGTGACGTAGTCGAGTGTTTTGAGTGTCAAGACTTGCGCCCGGACGACGCGCGCGATGCTCGTCCAGCCGACGACGCCGAGGGCGAAGAAGAGAATCCAGAAAGACGGATTCATGACGAGAACGTCGGGATCAATGGCGGGTGTGCGTTTGTAAAGCGCCGTGATGGCAATCGCGAGCAGCAAGGTAGGAAAGGCGGAAACGGTGTCGGTGATGCGCATGAGGATGGCATCGACTTTTCCGCCAAAATAACCCGAGCACAGGCCGAGCGTGACGCCGATCAGAAGCGAAAGCGCTGTGGCGCTGATGCCGATCATCAACGAGACACGCGCGCCGTACATAACGCGCGAAAGAATGTCGCGCCCCAAGACGTCCGTTCCGAAGAAGTGGCCGAAACACGGCGCGACGTGTTCGCTGCCGCGCATCTGACCTTTGTAATCATACGGGGCGAGCGTACCGGCTCCGAGCGCCAGCAGGACCATGAAGAGCAGAATTCCAATCGCAATCAGGGAGCGCGAATTCACGACGAGACGGTCCCAAACCGATGGCGCGCGACGCATGGTTTCCCCTTCGCCCGCGATGCGTCTGCTCGGGGTGGGAGCGCTGGCGGGTGTTGAGACGATGTCACTCGGCATGGCGAATCCGCGGATCGAGGAAGGCGTAAAGCACGTCAACCAGAATGTTGACCGTGACCAATATCAAAGCAAAGATGACGCAGCACCCCATGACTACCGGGAGATCGCGCTGGAAGATTGCATCGGCGATCACGGAACCGATGCCGGGAATCTGGAAGACGGTTTCGGTCAGCACCGCTCCGGTCAGGAGTCCGGCGAAATCGTTGCCCATGACGGTTGCGACGGGAACGAGCGCGTTCGGAAATGCGTGGCCGAGCGAGACACGCCAGCTGCTAATGCCTTTCGCCCGGGCGCTGCGAATGTAGTCCATACTGAGCGCTTCCAGCAGGCACGTTCGCGTCAGTCGCGAGATCGATGCGGTGCTCAACAATCCCAGCGTCACGCTCGGCAGGATCAGGTGTTTCGGACTTCCCGGCACGTAACCGCCGATCGGGAAGATGCTGAGTTTCACAGAGAAGACCAGCAACAGCAGCATGCCCATGAAGAACGCCGGGAACGAAATGCCCAGTGCGGCGAAAGCCGACGAGCCGTAGTCGATGCTCGTGCGCGGCCATTGGGCGGAGAGAATGCCCAGCAGGATGCCCAGAGTCATCGCGATCACGACCGCGCCCATCGTGATTTTGATCGTCACCGACAGGCCGTCGAGAATCATGTCGCGAACGGGTTTCCCGTCTTTGGAAATCGACACGCCCAAGTCGCCGTGGATGAGGTGGTTCATGTGATTGGTGAAACGGACG
>JANXLS010001256.1 GCA_025355035.1 Planctomycetota bacterium
CGGCACCGGTACCGGTTTGAGTGGCGGCGCGATGGCGCTTAATAACGCGGTCGTGATCGAACTCGCGCGGATGAATCGCATCCTCGAGATCAACGTCGAAGATCGCTACGCCGTCGTCGAACCCGGCGTCATCAATCTGCATCTGACGAAAGCATGCGCCGGCCACGCGCTGCATTTCGCGCCAGATCCGTCGAGCCAGGGCGCGTGCACAATCGGCGGCAATGTCGCCGAGAATTCCGGCGGCCCGCACACGCTGAAATACGGCGTCACGATCAACCACATCATCGGCGTCGAAGCCGTTCTGCCCAGCGGTGAAATTGTAACCTTCGGCAGCCCCGCCCCGCTGTCGCCCGGATACGATCTGACCGGCCTGTTCATCGGCAGTGAAGGGACGTTCGGTATCGCGTCGAAAATCTGGTGCCGACTGACGCCGAACCCCGAAGCCGTCAAAACGCTGCTCGCGGTCTTCCCGACCGTGGACGCTGCCAGCAAAGCCGTCACTGGCATCATCGGCGCAGGCATCGTTCCCGCCGCGCTGGAATTGATCGACAAGCACATCATCCGAGCACTCGAGAGTTGGCTGCACCTCGGCTTCCCGCTAGACGCCGGAGCCGTCCTGCTGATCGAACTCGATGGCCTGCGCGATGGTCTCGATGCGCTCGCTGAACGCGTCATGCTCGTCTGCAACGAACACGGCTGCATCAGTGTCCGAGCCGCGAAAGACAGCGCCGAACGCCTCCTTTTGTGGAAAGCGCGCAAGCAAGCCTTCGGAGCCGTCGGGCGAATCTGTCCGAGTTTTTACATTCAAGACGGTGTCATTCCCCGCACAAAACTCCCGACGATGCTCGCAACCATCGATGCCCTGGGGCGAAAGTACGGCTTGATCGTCTGCAACGTTTTCCACGCTGGCGACGGCAATCTGCATCCGATCATCCTCTTCGACGAACGCGATCCGAAACAGGTCGAAAACGCGCTCGCCTGCAACAGCGAGATCATGCGCGCCGTCGTCGAAATGGGTGGCGCGCTCAGCGGCGAACATGGCATCGGCCTCGAAAAACTCGAATTCATGACTATGCTCTACAACGAAGACGACCTAGAAGGGATGAGGCGCGTCCGCGACGTGTTCGACCCCAAGCGTCTCAGCAACCCCGGCAAAGCAATCCCAAGCCGACGATGCTGGGAGGTGAAGGGACACCAGCCGCCGAATGTCGCGTTTGGTGTGAAAAAAATGCACGGTTAAACGGCTTGTCTGCTCTGTATGATGTGCCCTGTGTCCGGCAGGCGTGCAGTTAAAAATGACAAGTGGCTGCTTCGATTTCAAACTGGAAGCTCAAATGTCTGACTGGCTAAAGTCCTTCTTTTCCCAATTCGGCGACGGCGTCACAACCGACACCGTCGCACTCGCCATTCAAGGCGTGCCGCCAGCCTGTGTGTGCTCACCCGAAAGCGAAGCACAAGCCGCCGCAATGATCCGCTTCACCGCATCACACAAAATTCCCGTGGTGCCTCTTGGCGGCGGAACGAGCCAAGACAGAATCGCCCCGCCGCCGCCTGAATTTCTCGCACTTTCGACGAAACGTCTGAACAAACTCGTCCACCACGAACCCGGGGATATGGTGGCAACCGTGCAAGCCGGAATGACGCTCAACGCATTTCAAGATGCGATGCGCAAAGGCGGTCAATGGCTGCCGATCGACGCACCGCCCGACGCAACGATCGGTGGCATCGTCGCAGCAAACACCCACGGGCCACGCGCTCACGGATACGGCACTCTCCGCGACATGATTCTCGGCATGACGGTCATCAACGGCGACGGCGTCATCCGAAAATGCGGCGGCAAAGTCGTCAAGAACGTAACCGGCTACGCGCTCGACAAAATGTACATCGGTTCGTTCGGAACGTTGGGACTTATTACTGAAATCACGTTTAAACTCCGGCCTTTGGCAACCGGTGCTAGCAGTTGGATGATTGGCGTTCCGAATCTCGAATCCGGCTGCGAACTGCTCCTCGCAATTGCTGGAAAAAATCTTCCGTTGGACTTAGCGACCCTCATGTCGCCTGCCGCAAACACGATGACGTCCGATGACGCCAAGTATCCGGAAGTCCACATCCTGGCGACGGGCACACCCGCTGAATTGGAACGCATCGACGCTGAGATTCAAATTGTGGCGAAGTCCAGTTACACGCGTATTTGCACCAGTACCCACCCGCTCGAAAATCAAATTTCGGTCGCATTTGACATGGGCGAACAATTCGGCCGCATGGCATTGAAATCGGGATACGGGACCAAAAATCGCGAAGGCGTATCCAGCGCGCGTCTCCGTTTCGGATGCGTGCGATCGAAGTTAAAATCCGCTATAAGCATTTTAGAAAAGTTCACCACTGCTCCGCAGATGTTCACCCTGCATGGCGGCGAAATCGATCTCACACCCCTCACTGCCTCCGAAGCCGCGCGCATCGCTAGCGAGTTCGAAAAGGTCGGCATCAACTTCGCGTTCGAAAACATCGTTGGCCTTAACATCCCCAATCGTTGGGGTTCGCCGCGTCCTGAGTGGGCGATCATGAAACAACTCAAATCCGCCCTCGACCCGCAGGGCATTTTGAATCCCGGGCGGTTCGTGGTATGACCCTTTCCGTGATCGCAGTGCGGAGTCGTGCTTTTCAATGTAAAATATCAATTAGAAAATGGAATTAGCCGTTCCACTCGTCCCACTGCAAAACCAAGGTAGCAAAATGCCTGAAACTCTCGAAACAAGATTCGCCTTCCCTGACACCGCCGCAGACCTCCTGCGCTCCTGCGTCCATTGCGGCCTGTGCCTCGGCGCGTGTCCGACATACCGCGAAGTCGGTAACGAGAACGATTCGCCGCGCGGGCGCCTCTACATCATGAAGGCGCTCAGCGACGGCCGCCTCGATCCCGTCCCCAGTGTCACACAGCACCTCGATCTCTGCCTCGACTGCCGTGCCTGCGAAACAGCCTGCCCCAGCGGAGTTCAATACGGCCAGATTCTCGAAGGCACGCGCGAAGCGCTGACCAAAGCCCAGCCACCCGGCTTCCTCGCGCGCGTGTTACGATCATTCTTCTTCAATCGAATTTTCCCGCATCCGAAAATTCTCTCGATCATCACGATGGCCCTCCGCTTCCAACAACGCAGCGGACTGCGCTCCTTCGCCACGAAAATTGGCGTCATGAATCTGCTGCCCAAACGCCTGCGTGAACTCGAAGCGATGCAACCCGAGATCAAAGAACCCGCCTTCCTCGAAAATGCGCCCGACATTTTCCCCGCAGAAGGCGGCGCGCCGAAACTCCGCGTGGCTTTTTTCTCGGGTTGTGTCATGGACCAGTTCATGGGCGACATCCATCGCGCGACGATCAAAGTTCTCCAAGCGCATGGCGTTGAAGTCCTTACGGTTCACGGCCAGCAATGCTGCGGCGCGCTGATGGTCCACGCCGGTGAAGGGGACATGGCGCGGAAACTTGCGCGTCAGAACCTGCAGATGTTCCACGGCCTCGGCATCGATGCCATCGTCAACAACTCCGCTGGTTGCGGCGCGCAATTGAAGGACTATCACCACCTCCTGCCCAACGATCCCGAAGCGCTCGCGTTCAGTAAACTCCAGAAAGACGTCTCCGAAATCCTCGCCGGATTGCAACCCGTCCGCCCATTGAAGCCACTCGAAAAAACGCTCTGCTACGACGCGCCCTGCCATTTGATGCACGCGCAAAAAGTCAGCGCCCAACCCGTCGCGAT
>JANXLS010001278.1 GCA_025355035.1 Planctomycetota bacterium
GCTCTTCGATGACCGGCGTGAACATATCGTCATCGTGAAAATTGCGAGAAGCGAAGCCACGCGTTCGGTCGTTCCTGCGGAGAAGCCGGAAGAGCCGCTGGCAGCAAAATAGGTCAGGGGTCAGGAGTCAGGGTCAGGCATTGCTTTCTGACCTCTGACTCCTGATTGCCGATTTAACAACGAAGCAGAAACATAGCCATGAGTGTACCGGCTCCGAACGCAATCAACGTCATATTGATCGGTTTTTCCCGAATGTAGGCTTCCGTTTCGTGACAACATTTTTCAACAGCGTCGGCGCTCGTTTTTACGACCGCGTCGCGCAGTTCCTCCACGCCGTCCTGAATTTTCTGAGTGGCGTGGCACATTTTATTTTCTGTAGCTTCCATGTCTAAGATCTCCAAAATAAGGTCCTGTTTCAAAAGCACGACTCAGGTGATGTAACGCAAGTTATTTGCCGAATTCTATGGTTTTTACGAATAGGAATATCAGCTACATCCGCCGTCATTTCGGCTGATTATACTTGTCTTGACTGAACATCGGCGGGATCCCCGGAGGGCAATATACATGTCATGGGATTGCGAATGGTGACGTCGCAGGCGCAGGGTTTGCTGTTCCCTGGACGGAGACTCGGAAACGCTTCGGAGTTCTGCCATGACGGATGCCGAGCCGATTAAACGTGGAACAGCGGTTCTCTGGAAATGCAAGGCGGTCCCGAACAAAGTGGAATTGGGCGTTGTGAAGTCCGTGATGAATGACCGTGCCGAGATTGAAATCATCGAGCCGAGAGAAGAAAAGACCATATTAGAGACGGTGTCGTGTTCGGAATTACAACCCCTCTGAGATTTGCGATGAGCGCCCGCCCCCGATTCGGATCAGCATCAGCCTGCTTACCTATTTCTGGCGATTTCTCAAACCCGATACATTCGTACTTGTCCTATCGTTAATTGGCATGACCACGATGGCGGCTTTTTCGGTCCTGGTCACATTGGTGCCTTTGATTTTGGAAAGCAACTGGCACGAGGGCGCGAGAGAAAAACTGTTCTTCATGATCGGCGGAGTATTGATCATCAATCTGATTATCATGGTCGTGCAACCGGTCGTCAATTGGATGATGACCAACGTCACGGAGAACGTGGTGCGGTGCGTGAAAGTGGCGATCATGCGCAAGATTGGCTTGCTGCCGTGTGAAGAGATGACGTTCGAGGCCATCGGCCGGTTCGCTCAACGCACGACCGGCGACGTGATGCGCCTGGGCGGATTGATTTCGCCGGGGCTGGCCCAACTCTTGTTTTCGTCGGCCCAACTCGTGTTCATGCTGTGGGCGCTTTTTTGGATCGATTTTCGTTTCGCGCTGCTTCTTCCGTTCGTCATTTATTTCGTATGGCGCGCGGTCGAACGGATCAATGAAAAGGTGGCGTTCTGGGCGCGCAAGGATCAGTTGAAACACGAGGACGTGCTGACTCATTTTATTGAATCCATTGGAGGCAGTCGCGATCTGGTGGCCTCCGGCCGGTTCGACAACGCGGTGAACATCTACGAGCGCGAACTGTCGATGAAGCAGCGATACCAGGTGCTGTCGGCGTTGTGGAACAATCTCGGCGGACTGGTGCCGACGGCCTGTTTTTCGATTCTGATTTTCGGGTACTATCTTTTCAAAATCATGTTCACACATTTTCAGGAAGGCAGCCACGAAGTCGGCGCGATTCTGTCTTATGCAGGCAATTTGACGATGGCGCAAGGGCTGCTGTTGAGCCTTTTCAGACTTTCAAACGACGCGGCCCTGGCCGCTCCGAGCCTGCACGAATTGAAGCGACTGCTCGAATCGCAGGAAGTCATGGATCCCGAACATTGCGCGCCGATCGGGTCGGGCGAAATTCAATTCAAACACGTCAACTTCGCTTACGGCATGAAGGGGCGCGCGAAAGACGATGCGCTTCCGCTGGACAAGATGATCCTTCAAGATGTTGATTTCAGCATGAAAGCCGGAACGTTCGCGGCGATCGTGGGGCAATCAGGCAGCGGGAAGTCGACAATATTCTACATGATGCTGCGCCTGCTCGAACCCGTCGGCGGCGACATCCTGCTGGGCGGTGTTCCGCTGAATCAAATCCCGCTTACGACGCTGCGGAATTACATCGGCTTCATTCCCCAATCGCCGTTTATCTTCACCGGATCCATTCGCGAGAACCTGATGATGGGCGCGTCGGAGCACGACATTCCGGCGGAGAAAATCGATTACGCGGTGCGCATGGCGAAGCTGGCGGGACTCATCGCCAAGCGCGAAAAAGAAGGCGGCTTGGATGTGCCCGTCGGCGCGGGCGGAGCGAGTTTGTCCGCAGGCGAACGCCAGCGCATCGCACTGGGACGCATCTTTCTGCGCGATCCGGGAATCATCGTCTGCGACGAGTATACAGCGAACATCGACAACGCGACGGCGAAGCTGATTCACAACACGCTGAAGCATGAATTCGCCGGCAAAACGCGCGTGGTCATTACGCATCAATTGTATACGGTGCGCGGCGCGGACTGCATTTACGTGCTGGATGCCGGCAAAGTCGTTGAATCTGGGAAGCACGAGGAGTTGCTGGCCCAGGATGGCCTGTATCGCGAAATGTGGGAAGTGCAGCGAATAGAGTGAGGACGAAGGCAGGACGGACCGAAAGTCCGCCCTGCCTTAGCGGCTAGTTCTTCGCGTTTGTCAACACGGGCGACCCCGGTCCGCTCTATCCCGCCAGCGAACCTTTTGGAACGTCGATTCCCAGCGCGGTAGCCAGATCGATCAAATGCTCCTGCTCCAGGGCGAGAACGTGCCGGATGGCTTCGGCGATCGCATACTCACCCAGGGACTCGGCTTGGCGCACACGATCTCGGTAATTTCGAATCGTGTCGGTTTCGCTGTCCAGATCAAAACGGAGCATGTCCTCGGCTTTGTCGGACGTCTTGACCGGCTTGGGGACGTGCGCAGGCTTTCCACCCAGAGCTGATGATCGCCTAGTATTCGCGGGCCAGATCTTCGTTCAGATTGTGAATGAGCTGCTCGCGCGTGATCTCGTTCTCCGGTTTGTTCATGTCTCCAAATCCCTTTTTGAAAGTGATTGCCGACACACAAAAAAATTAACCGCATCGATGACTAATTTTAAACGCAAGGCTTGTACCAAAATATGTGAGAAGTACCGGGCATAGTTGCGCCATGGTGAAGCTCCAAAAGGCGGTCAAAAATATACCGAATTTTCGGCAACAAAGCCGAATTCCTGTCTGTAGGAAAATCACGGGATGGTTAAAACGAAATATTTTATAACGCAAGTCTCGACCAATTTTATACTTAAAAAATACTTCTTGTGATGGCTATTGATGCAATTTAATATATCGATGGCATAAAGTATGCTGCAAGTTAAGCCTAACCTGGGTTCAACGCTGAGTGAATTCTTCACTTTGCCGCCGAACCTAATCCCCGAAGTTCTCCCACCCCCGCGCCTGAAGGCACTTGTCTCCTGGCGCATTTCTTTTTCGCAAAAGATTTTTTTGGTGCAAAAAAAAGACGCAGATTATTCTCATTTTTAAGAACAATCTACGTCTTAGTGCGGTGTTGGCAGGACTCGATGAATTCAGCGGGCGCGGATAACAGTAGTTCGCCGCATTTCGGATGCGCGTCTCATATTCTGGACGACTGCAAAAATTCGGTCTGAAATGCCGGGAGTTGCCGTCGGCGTAGTGAATGAAATTTTCGCTGATTTAGGCGCAATTCCTGAGTGAAAAATCGAATGAGATTCTGTGGCCATGAAGAGCTCCTTTTGAACGTGTCTGTTGAATGACTAATTTTACAAAAGTCTTTTAATAAGACTTTTACATATTTTAGCAAAGATTGTGCCAAGTATAAATGTTGTCATTCAAACAATTGTCATAGGAGCGCAAGACGGGATACGCAGATGTGCGCCGGTCTTGATCACCAACTAGAATTTTGTCCGTCAATTGCTGCCAGATTATCAGCGCTTAGTCACTGTCTTCTCCCTTGTAGTGAACTACTGGCGCACAAATTGCTTTTTAGCTCAATCAACCATGCTTTGCGGACCTTGAAATCTGGGAGATGCCTACCCTGTGAAGCTCTGAAAGGCTCCCGGAAACGCTTGGAGATTTTCGTGCGTCTTAAACCAGTTAACCAAATCAAAGTAGCGGAGAACGGCACATGAAGACTCTGGATGGCAACGCGACCCTCAAAACTCCCAAGCGACGCAACGCAAATCGAACACCTGACGCGCCCAAGACGGCTCGGAAACCCGATCTGCTGATCGATGCAAAAGATGGAGAATCGCCGCCACCCAAGAAAAATGGCATTCATGCCGAACCCACCATTCTGACCACCATTGACACAAAGAATCTCGAACTGCTTCTTCATGCGCTCGTCGACCTGAAGAAGGGCAATTTCTCCGTACGCCTGCCGGTGACGTGGACGGGCCTTGAAGGCAAGATCGCCGACACCTTCAACGACGTGATTGACCTCAACCAACGCATGTCAGCCGAACTGGAACGCATGAGCCGGGTGGTCGGCAAAGAAGGCAAAATCTCACAGCGCGCTTCCATCGGTGGAGTGACGGGTTCCTGGGCGGCGTCAGTTTCGTCGGTGAATGCGCTCGTCGGCGATCTGGTGCTTCCCACGCGCGAAACGGCGCGCGTAATCGGCGCCGTCGCAAAAGGCGATTTGTCGCAAACGATGGCGTTCGAAGTCGAAGGCCGTCCGCTTGAAGGCGAATTTTTGAGAACCGCACGCACCGTGAACACCATGGTGGAACAGCTCGGATCGTTCGCCGCCGAAGTGACGCGCGTGGCCCGCGAAGTCGGTACAGACGGTAAGCTCGGTGGTCAGGCGCGCGTCGAAGGCGTCGCCGGTACTTGGAAAGATTTGACGGACAACGTGAATTTGATGGCATCGAACTTGACGAGCCAGGTGCGTAACATCGCGACCGTGACCACCGCCGTCGCGAA
>JANXLS010001281.1 GCA_025355035.1 Planctomycetota bacterium
TTTCGGCGCCGCTTTGGCGGCTGCGCCGACTCCCAATGTGGGCCGGATCGCCGGTAGATTTCGCGACGAACCGCGCGGCGATTTGTTCGATTGAACCGTCGGAAGAATTCCGCTTCCGAGCTTGACCCGTTGCGGCCCGGACGCAGCAATGATTGTCGGTTCGGTTTTCTTTTCAGAACCCTTGATGCCGACGACGTCATCGCGGCGGAACTTCATCGTCCCGGCGGAACGAAAGGCCCGCAACGATCCTCGTGCGACCATGGTCTGCAGGTCCGTCTCATTGACGCCCAGCAAGGACATGGCTTCACGTGCGTCCAACAATTCACCGTCACTCATTTGAAACACCCTTCGGGTTCGGTCGATTAATCTGAACTATTTCCACTAGAATACGCTTTTTCACACGAAGTGCAAGCACTGACGCGCGAAAATAAAATCCATTCCTCACAAATAGTGTTATCGATGGAATCGATAACGCCTGAAAGATCGCTCGGTCGTTCGGAAGCAAAGATCACTCTACTTTTGGCGCAAGCCCCAGGCCTGGCCCGTCTGAATGTACGTCCAACCATTGCCGCCCGTAAGTTTTCCGGTTCCGGTGTCTTCCATTTCAACGTCGTATTTGTAGCTGCGCGCGCCGACCAATCCCATGCCGCCGTTTTCGCGCGAGCTGTACAACATCATGTTTTGCTTGTTCGTGTCCACCAAAACGAGTCGTTCGCGACCGGAGGTTAGACCGATCATGATCCCGTTGGTTCCCCACCCACCTCCATCGCCGGCGGCATACGCGGTCTTACTGGCGTGATTGATGTAATTGCCAACAAGTAAAACCAAGATCACCGCCAGCAGCCCGTTGATGGTCCATTCTGTTTTAAGTTTATTATTCATTTTGTAAGTTCCTGAAATTGTAAGAAAATGTTTTAGTAATGAATATTACTTCTTGGGTTTTTTGTTCAAAAGTTCTTCAATCTTCGGACCTACTTCATCCCAGTAAATCTTTGCATCATCTTTTGACACACCGTTTGCTTTGCCTTCGATCTGAACTTTTCCAACCGAAATGCTCGTATCTTTAATGTCCGAATCCGTGTCGAACTTTCGAGCAGCTTCAAGGCGCAGTTTATCTCCGGTGATGTTGTAAACGCAGATGATTTGCTTTGTGGTATCGACCAAATAAAATTGAGTCCCGGTACCCTGGGGCAAGGACGTTAAAAGGTACCCCGGTGCCGCCCCGATCGCGTTGGCTTGCGCGCGGCTCATAGTCAGCGGGTATTCATTCCGTGGCGTGGTCAGGATCAACCCCATTACGACAGCGATCGCCGCAATCAGCGTAAAGCGCGTCCAGTGGGCTGCGCGATTAAGAAAGGTGGGACTCTCGTTCATGGGAAGTCTCCTGTGATGAGAAAGCAATCCGAGTCTACTATTATAAAGACGAGGCGAAAAACGGCATTATTGCACAATTCCGACTTATAGATGTTTTTACAACTCGGCGCAAGAGAAAAAGGAAGAGTCGTCTTCTCCGCAATGTGTGACAACTCAAGCAAGCTGTTTTGTCCAACTCCGAAGGAATTTCGTAGCAGAGCCCAAGGTTGCCGCGTACCCGCCGCTACCCTGGCAAAAAGAACAATGATGTCTTTCAACTCCGAAGGAGTTCTGTCCGGTCACGCGGTGATGCTCCGTGATTTTCGAGAAGTCTCCCGACCCCATAACATAAACGAAATAATTGAACAAATGGTTTACTGCTTTTCAAATTTCCCGTTTTATCTCCTGAATTTACCCAGGCACTTTTTGCAATAACACCGCGTCGTTATTTCGCGCTTATTTAGTCATCCAGCCGCAACAAATTAATGATCCGATTCAAATCATCCGTCGAGAAAAACTCGATCAAAATCCGTCCCTTTCTTAGACTCTCTTCGATCGTCACGCGCGTTCCAAAATGCTCGCGCAGACGACGTTCCATCTCCTGAACTTCAGCAGATGGCAACCGCGTTCCGCGTGAACCCTTCGGTCGCGGGGTCGGAGCGGGCATGATATCCGTCGCTCGCGTCACGCGTGGTTGCTCCTCTTCGCGCGGCTTGACGGTGTCAATTGTCAATCGTTCCAATTCACGGACCGTCAAATTCTCCGCCTGCGTCTTCGCCGCAAAGTGCGCCTGCATTTTTGGATCCGGCAACGCCAGCAGCACCTTCGCGTGCCCTTGCGACAGTTTGCGATTTCGCAGCGCGTCCACAACCGTAGATGGCAAATCCAACATGCGGATCGAGTTCGAAATATACGCGCGGCTCTTCCCGATGCCGTTGGCAATCTGCTCGTGCGTCAGGTTGAATTTCGTCGCCATCTTTTCGTAAGCAACGGATTCTTCGATCGGATTCAAATCGTCGCGCTGTAAATTTTCAACGAGCGACAGCAACAGTATATCGCGAGCATCGTAAACTGATTTGATCACGATCGGCACGACGTTCAGTCCCGCCAACTGCGATGCCCGCCAGCGCCGCTCACCCGCGATCAATTCGTACCGAGCATCGCCCGTGATCTCTTCCGGTTTCAACGGCCGCACGACCAGCGGCTGAATCAGCCCCTGCGCTTTGATCGAAGCCGCCAATTCGTTCAACGCTTCCGGCTCAAATACCGTTCGCGGCTGTTCCGGATTGGGACGAACAGTTAGAATCGCAACATCCGCCGCCGTGATCGTGGGCGTCCCTGGAACATCGGAGGCTGCCGAACCGATTGGTGTTTGAGGAACGCTCTGCGTAGTAGCAGCAAGAAGCGCTCCAAGTCCTCGTTTGGGACGATTGATTGGATCCATTAATGAATTCCTTTAGTGAACGGTTCAATTAACTGTAGCGAGAATGATGGAATGCGTCAAGACAGGAAGTTCGATTTTCAGCCATGCACCCCGTGAATGCTGAAAGAAGTTAGCCATGGGGTTGAGCCGTATTCGGTCCGATACCGCTGGTCTCGTCAAATAGAAATTCCGCTTCTTTGGAGGTTCAAGAGAGTTGACGCCACGCGGTGTAACCATTTTGGACGGAACGATGACTCGGCTTTAGCTTTCCGGGACTCGATAGGGCGTTTCTCGTTGCATAAGTTGCACATCGTGCGTTAACATAGCTAATATAACCCGACGTTCCACGTGGAACATTTCCGTTATCCGGAAATAAATACTACTAGAACCTAATAATACCCTATGTTCCACGTGGAACATTTACAACGGGAATTCGTTCTTCATCACTCTTTTTTGTGGACAATCGCACTTCTCTAAGTATTCTAGAACCATTATGTCGACCACAATCAACTCCACTTCTTCCGCCCCCGTCGTTTTAGTCACGGGTGCATCCTCCGGAATCGGTGCCGCAACCGCAGAAGTCTTCGCGGCAGCCGGTTACGATGTCGTCTTAGCCGCACGCCGTCTAAATCGATTAACTGATTTAAGCGACAACCTGAGATGTAAATACCCAACCCGCCGTGTCGTTTCAATTGAATGCGACGTCAACTCGGATCTGTCCGTCGATGCCCTCTTCAAAACAATTTCATCCGATTTCGGCAAGCTCAACGTCCTAGTCAACAACGCTGGCTTCGGCGTATACGGAACCGTTGAAACTACGCCCATCAGCGTCTTCCAGCAAAACATGGACACCAACTACCTCGGCGTCATCCGCTGCACTCAAGCCGCGCTTCCCCTGCTTCGTAAAGCCGTCGCCGGATCAACATGCCGCTGGGGTGCTTCGATTGTCATGGTTAGTTCAATTGTGGGCCGTCGATCCATGCCCCAGCTCTCGTCCTACAGCGCCACAAAATTCGCCCTGGAAGCGCTCAGCGAAGCTCTTCGGCTTGAACTGTGGGACGATCGCATCGCCGTCAGCGTCGTCAACCCAGGCGCCACACGGACCGAATTCGGCGACTCCGCAAAAGGGAACCGCCCTGGCACATTTCTCTCGTTCGAACACGGAATGCCATCCGAAACCGTTGCAAAAATAATCTTAAACGCCGCCCGCAGCCCAAAACGAAACACCTATCTAACCCTCGCCGGAAAAATAGGCGTCTTCGTCCAATGGCTCTCGCCCAAGTTGTTGGATATGGTTTTATTACGAACATTTCGAAAATCGAAATAGGTAAACAGCAGTTCAATGAGCGACTTCGAAAATCTTCGCCAGAGCCCATTCCGCCCGTTCGCGGATCGCCGAGTCTTCATCCATCAAACAACCCCGAAGCGCGTCAACACATTCCCCTGACCGCATATTCCCCGCCGCCGTTATTGCGCCGAGTCGCAAGCCGTTGATGCCCGTTCGTCTCAAAGTACTCGAAACAAAACGTCGATCGAACTCCGCGCGATCCATCCCGATGCACTCCGCCAGAGTCATCGATTGCCAAGGCAACGGCGCAAGCAACTCCGGATCGGCTTCCGCAACGCGTCGCGGCGCATTAAACGGACACACTTCCTGACAAATATCGCAACCCGCCGCCCACTTCCCCTGCTCGTTCCACATGGAACGTGGCGTGTTCCCATTCAATTCAATGTTGTAAGTAACGAGGCACTTCGAAGCATCCAACACACCCGGAACCGTCAACGCCTGCGTTGGACAGGCATCCAAACAGCGCGTACACGTCCCACAATGAAACGGTTCCGGCGCGTCAGGCGCTGGCGAACAATCCAGAATCATCTCCGCTAGAAGCATGTACGAGCCTTTACGCGGATGAATCAAGCAGGCATTTTTCCCCGTCCATCCCAGCCCCGCCGCTTCAGCCCAAGCCCGCTCAAACACCGGCCCCGTATCTGTATAATAGTGCGCGCGCGTGCAGATGCCTGAATCAATCAATTCCCGCGACAACAGCTTCAGCCGCTTTTCAAACACCCGATGGTAATCCCGCCCGCGAGCATACCGAGCCACATGCGCCGAAAGATCGCGCCCGACTCGCCCACGCTCCTGTCCATCGTAAAACGCCGCCAGGCAAAGAACTGACTTCGCCCACTCAAATCGAGCCCGGATATTGCTCCGCCGATCCTGCGTTTCGGGCATGTATTCCAGCGGCCCGTGCAACCCCTTCGCAATCCAGGACGTCAACTCCGCCGCCCGCGGAGCCGCCCCCGATTCCGGCACAAGCGCAACCCCGCTCAGCGCAAACCCATGCTTCGCCGCGAGCGCCTTTGCTATTCCGGTCATCGCTTCATCTTTCAAGCGTCAACATGTTTCCTAAAAAATGACGAATGTTAAATCCGTCAAACCTTCCGCAGCTTGCTCGAAGCCATACTCAAAAGCAAAAGCTTCATACCACTCCGCCTAAAATTGATCCGCAATTTCGTATTCAGTCCCGAGCCCGTCACCGCATCGACGACCCCTTGCCCAAAAATCTCGTGATCCACCCTATCGCCGATCTCGAACGCGTTCGGATCGTCTTGAACCATGTCATCAGCAAAAATCTTGTCGACGATGTGCCGCACCGCTGGGTCGATGATCCGCTTCGCCTTAACGTCCACCGCCCTTCGGGAAGTCGGCTCCGCGTCGACTGGAAACTCGTTTGAAATCTCGTTCTCAAAATCCGCAAACGGATCGCGTTGTTTCTTCTTCAAAAACGTCGGCTGCTGATCAAACGCGTCCTCTTCTTCGTCCATATCAAACGGAACCGGGTCCTTCTTGAACGGCGATTGAATCCCGCCCAATCGTTCAAACAACTTCTCCGGGATCTCTTCCAGAAACCGCGACGGCACCGCGCTGTCCGTTTTCCCATATTTCATCCGGTACCGCGTCAGCGTCAGATACAACTTCTCCATCGCTCGCGTAATGCCGACGTACATCAACCGCCGCTCTTCCTCAATCGCCTTTTCGTCCTCACCATCGAACTGGTTCTGATTACGGATAAGCGGTAGCAACCCCTCCTCCAGCCCCGTCAAGAACACCACTGGATATTCAAGTCCTTTCGCCATGTGCAGCGTCATCAGCGTCACGCGATCCAAATTCGGATCCAACTTGTCCGTCGGCGACAACAACGCCGAATTTTCCAAAAATCCAGCCAGCGACGCGTTGCGCTGCCCCAACTCCTCCAGCCCGTCAAACGCCCCAGGCTCCGGCGGCGGACCCTCCGGTGCGACGACAGTGGCCGGGTCATTTTCTTTATCAAATTCCGCCGCCGCGTTCACCAATTCATTCAAATTGTCGACACGCTCCTGTTCGCCCGAAAGCGAATCCCGCAGCCCGCTCTCTTCCAACAACGTCCGCAACGCGTCCACCACCGGATACGTCGGCATCGCCCGCATCGTATCCATCAGCCGCGCAAACTGGATCAACCCCTGTTTCGCCTTGCCTTTGAACGTCGCAATAAAATCCTCAGCATCCGGTCCGTCCAGCGTCTCCAAAAGCGACTTATTCGTCCTATTCGCCTCGATCTCGATAAGTTCCACGGCAGCTTCGCCCACTGCCCGACGCGGTACATTCACGATCCGCCGAAAAGCCGCGTCGTCCTTTGGATTCACAACCAACCGCAAATACGACAACGCATCCTTGATTTCGCGCCGCTCATAAAATGCGGTCCCCCCGATCAGCTGGTACGGAATGCTCGACTGAATCAAAGCCGTTTCAACCGCGCGAGACTGAGCGTTCGTGCGATAAAAAACCGCCATAGCGCTGTACGTTTTCCCCGCCCGGACATGATCCAAAATCTTCCGCGCGACCTGGTGCGATTCCATCTGGTCGTCCGACGTCTCCAACAACGTGATCGAATCGCCAATATCATTTTCCGTCCAAAGCGTTTTCGGTTTTCGCTCAACGTTATTCGCAATC
>JANXLS010000483.1 GCA_025355035.1 Planctomycetota bacterium
TGATGCACCCCGCCTGGCTGATCGCGCACTCGCAGAATTCGGCGACCGATCCGGTTCGGCGCGGGAAATGGGTGCGCGAAAAACTGCTCGCCGGACACGTCCCCGATGTGCCCATCACAGTCGACGCGCGCATTCCCGACGATCCGCATCATACGCTGCGCGAGCGGCTCGAAATGGTATCAACCAAAGCGGAGTGCTGGAAGTGCCACGAATTCATGAATCCGTTGGGACTGACTTTCGAAGAATTCGACGACTTCGGGCGGTTTCGGAAAGTCGAGAGTTTGGAATATCCCGAAAATATCGTGGAGAAGACCAAGATAAAATACGGGGCCGACACTTACAAGACAAAGGAATTGAATACCGCTGGAAAACTGAGCGGCACCGGTGACAGCAAGCTTGATGGCGAGGTCAAAGACGCCGTGGAATTGATGAGCAGGCTGCAACATTCAACGCGCGCCAGGCAGTCCATCATTCGCTATGCATTCCGGTATTTCATGGGACGCAACGAAATGTTGAGCGATTCGCAGACGCTGATCGACGCAGACAAAGCCTATGTCAGCAGCGGGGGAAGTTTCAACGCGGTGATCGTGTCGCTGCTGACCTCCGATTCATTCATGTACCGAAAGTAAACAGGAGCCATTGTCATGATCGATCGCAGAAGTTTTCTTCGCAATTCGGCCTTCGCTGCCAGCGTAACGATGCTGGCGCCGTGGATTCAAACGGCGTTTGGCGCTGAGGGAACCAAAGCGCCGCGGCGCTTCATCTTTCTGCATAAAGGCAATGGTTTGTTTCCAAGTGTGATGGTGCCACCGACGTTCACCCCGGCCCAAATGGAGCAGGAAAACCGCAAGGAAGCCTTCACGGCAGATCTTGCCAGCAACGATTTGCCCAAATGGATGGCGCCGTTGAACGAGCACAAGCAGAACATGACGATTCTGCAGGGCCTTTCCGGAAAAATGTGCACGACCGGCCACCACACCTGGCAATCCTCGCTGGGCGTGTACAAAGCCAACGAGCGGCCGAGTTCGATCAAGTGGGCCACGGTGGACTTTGAACTGGCCCGGCTCTTTCCGGCGGCTGTCGAACACATCGAGTTGGCTTGTTTTCCCAGCGGCGGCGGCAACCCGCGCGGCAATATCAATGCCATCGACAAAGGATTCTCCGCGCGCGGCCCGCAGCAGCCGAACTTCGCTTACGGTTCCCCAAAAGTCGCAATGCAGGAACTCTTCAAATCCGTTTCGAAGGAAAAATCGCAGACGACGAAGTACGAGTTGGAGCGGCAGATTTTGGAATTTACCGCTGGATTGCAGGCCCAACTAGCCACCGGGTTGAACCCTGTCGAAGCGGCAAAAGTGCAGAATTACGCCAGCTCGATTGAAGACGCGCGCGCCCAAAACAAGCGCATCGAAGGCTTGGGCGACGTGCTGCGCAAACACATGCCGCAACTGGACAAGAAGTTCTTTGCCGACGATATCGCGACGGTGGACCGCCAATGGGGCCATGCGGAGATTCTGCTCTCGCTGCTGGTTTCAGGAATGACGAATGTCGTCGCGTTCACGCTGGACGAATTGGGCACGCTCTACACGGGTCTTCCGGACCTCGAAAAGGAGCCCGTGAATCTGCACGACGTCGGACACGGAAAAGCGGTGGGCGGGATCGAAGCGCTGGAAGTGCGCTACCGCGTGCGCAACCAGCACATGAAGGTGCTCGACCACATCGTCAAGCGCCTCAAGTCTGTTCCCGAAGACGGCGGCAGCATGTTCGACAACACCCTGATCTGCTACTTCCCGGACAACGGCGAAACGCATCACAGCGTCGGCGTCGAATGGCCGTTCCTGGTTTTGTCAGGGCGAAATGCGAAGTTGAACATTGCGGGAAAATACATCCGTCTGCCGAAATACGGCGACGAGGGGCACAAGACTCTTGGCAACTGGTACACCACGATCCTCAACGCGTACGGCAATCCGATTCCTCACTACGGCGATACAGACGTGGGGCTGGACGCAATCAAGCGCGATCAGAAGGGGCCGATCAAGCAGTTCGTGAGTTAAGTGCGTTTGGCTCGCCTCTCAACGACCCGATGACCATGTCGAACAAAGAACTTCCTGCTTCAGCCGCCCGTGCTCGTCCGCTGCTCGGACTTGCGGGCTGGATCATCCTGTGTTTTTCCGCGCCGGCACTTGGAGCGTTCGCGAAGCCGGACACGTGGTATGCCGCGCTAAAGAAGCCGTCGTGGAATCCGCCGGGCTGGGTGTTCGGCCCGGTTTGGACGTTTCTTTACATGGCAATGGCGGTGGCCGCCTGGCTTGTCTGGCGGCAAGGCGGCGTGCGGATGCAACGCGGACCGCTGTTGCGGTTTGTCGTACAACTCGCACTGAATGCCGCGTGGACGCCCCTGTTCTTTGGATTACATCGCCCTGACCTCGCATTGATTGACATCGTGCTACTGTGGATCGCGATTTCAGCAACGATCGCCGTTTTCCGGAAAATAAGCAAAACCGCCGCATGGCTGCTTGTACCGTATCTCGCGTGGGTCAGCTTTGCCACGGTGTTGAACTTTGTTTTGTGGCGCATGAATTCGTGAAGCCCGTTTAAAAAGGCGGCAAGAAGAAAACCTTCTCCGCGACATCACACAGGATCGCCTGCCGATCGGCCTGCGTCAGGAAATCCAGCCTTGATGCAATCCAATCAACGGATGCGCCAAACGTATTGTCGTTTTGAAGTT
>JANXLS010000006.1 GCA_025355035.1 Planctomycetota bacterium
GCCGTCGTCGCGCTCGCCGTCGCGTCTGCAGAGGGCTTCGGCTTGTCTTTCTTCGCAGGCTTCTCTTGCGCGGCTTCGTCGCCGTCGTTCCCCGTCTTCTTCGCTTCTTTGCCGTTACCGCACGCGGCGAGGGCCAACGTGCACACGATGGTGAAGCGTGAGAGGGCCGTGTCGATCATGGGCGGATGTTAACCGAACTGCGCAACTCGAAGGCCCGCGCTTTCGTCGTCTCGTCCTGACGCGACGGAACGGTCGAGCGCCAGGGAGCGGAAATGAAGATTGGGCCAGTTTTCGAGAAAACTGAGCAGATGAAGCGAATTGCCGCACAACTTGGTTATGGCACTAGAAAAGTTTGGCATAGTCTTGAGATTCAAAATTCATGGCTGCCGGACGAGGTTGACTTGGCGGAGAAATCGAATTTCTCCCTGCGACGCGCGATTGAAGCGCTTCCAGCAAGGAAGAAGATTAAAGGCAAACCGGAGGAGCTCGACACGCTGAAGCGCTTGATCGCGACAAATCCAGGAAAAGCCCGACAAGGGGAAGCGCTCGAACTGTGGAAGAAAGAGTTTGAGGCGTTCATTGAAAAGTACACGGAATCCACTCGTGACGCTCAGGAGGCTCGTCTTTCAAAAAGTAAAAAGGCCGCGGCAGCCGCACTCGACGCGGCGCACGCTGAGCTTGAAAAGGTGCGCGATTTACTTCCGACGAAGCTGCGTGGTGGCTGCAAGACTTTGTTGGGAAAGATCGACGAGGTTGTTGCCGGCGTGCAGGAACTTTACGCGGAGGCCGAAAAGCACTTCTCCGCGGATGATGATGCGGGCAAATCGCAGCCCACGAAAAAGCGATCGCGGACCTCCCCGCTTGACGATTGGACGAGCGGTAGCTGACTTTGAAGCGCCATGACCGGAATGCGGAAATCTTGCGAATAGGCCGCGTATCATTGATACGAATTGGACCGAAATCCATTGAAATCAGCGCAATGCTTGCAATGGATGAAAAAATGAAGTACAGTAGTCATCTAAGGTTACGAAATTACCTATGAAAAAAGGGCCGATCACACCCACGAGGTCGGGGGTTCGAGTCCCTCTGTGCCCACTCTTTATAAAGTCCGCCGATTCCAGTTGTTCTGGAAACCTGCCAAGCGGCAGTGCGGCTGTAACCCAAGGCCAGAAACGTATAACGTTATACGTTTCCTTGCCGGGAGCAGCCCATGCCCGCAATGAAAGTCCCAAAGTATCGCCGTCAGAAAGTCAAAGATCATGTTTACGCCTTTGTCGATTTGAACGGTGAGCGGCGTTATTTGGGTGAATACAACACGCCCGAAAGTCAAGAGGCTTACAACCGTCTCATCGCCGAGTGGCTCGAAACGGGTCGAAGCAAAATCATCCCTCCAGCTTCAACAGATGTTCAGCCGCAGCTGACGGTGCTGGAACTGTGCGCAGAATTCTGGTCGCACGTCGAAAAATATTATCGCCGGCCCGATGGCAGTGCGACGAGCGAGCAAGAGAACTACCGCCAAGTCATGCGCCCACTCAAAGAACTGTACGCCAGCACCAAAGTCTCGGAATTTGGTCCCCGTGCTCTTAAGGCGGTGCGGCAGAAGCTCTGCGAGCGAAAGATGAATCGCATTACGATCAACAAGCATACCAGCCGGATC
>JANXLS010000012.1 GCA_025355035.1 Planctomycetota bacterium
ACGCTTGGGCAAAATCAGCCTGTTATCCCTAGAGTACCTTTTATTCGTTGAGCGATGGCACACATTGGCCGTCAAACTTGCTCTCAGCAACGGCGGCACGGAGACCGTCGCAACCACAACCATCACCGTCACCGAACCCGCAATCGATCCTTGGGTGCAACGTACGCCTGAGAAAGACGAACAGCCCATCGACAATCAATTTTACGCTCGCGACGACAAGAACGAAGGCACGCTATTTTACAACGGAACACTCGACAAGCCCGCCGACTTCGTCTTTCTGAAAATCACCTCCGACGACAAGCCCTTTAAGACCGAAGAGCAGAAACCCGCCGCGGACAACTCCTACGCCTTCACGATCAAACTCACGCCGGGCCTGATCAAGTACAAAGCCGAATTCGGCACCAAAAACGGTGCGACCGAAACCGTCGTCCGGACCGTCAGCAACCTCGTCTGCGGTGACGCCTACATCATCGAGGGCCAATCCAACGCGCTCGCCACCGACACGCACGAAGACGCCCCGCGAGAGACCAGCGAATGGATCCGAAGCTACGGCAGCCCGCCGCACGAACCCAAAGCCGCCGCTGCGATCGCAAATGAAAACCTTTGGTGCCTGCCGGTCTGGAAGATCAAAAAAGGCGAGAAAGCCGAGCTGGGTTATTGGGGCATGGAATTAGCAAAGCGCCTCGTCGCAGTCGAAAAAATCCCTGTCTGTTTCATCAACGGAGCAGTCGGCGGAACGCGAATCGACGTGCACCAGCGAGACACCACGCAGCCCACCGACGTGTCGACGATCTACGGCCGTCTGCTCTGGCGCGTCCAACACGCCAAACTGACGCACGGTATCCGCGCCATTCTGTGGCATCAAGGCGAGAACGATCAAGGCGCCGACGGCCCAACTGGTGGTTACGGCTGGGAGAACTATCACGACTATTTCACCGACATGGCCGCTGCGTGGAAAGAAGACTTTCCGAACGTCCAGCGCTATTATCTCTTCCAAATCTGGCCCAACGCGTGCAGTATGGGCGGCAATGGTTCCGGCGATATGCTCCGCGAAAAACAGCGCACGTTACCAACCCTGTTTTCAAAGATGAGCATCATGTCCACACTCGGCATCAAGCCGCCCGGCGGCTGCCACTACCCGCTAGCAGGCTGGACGGAATTCGCGCGCCTGATCTTTCCGGTCATGCAGCGCGACCTCTACGGCAAGACGTTCGACAAACCCATCACGCCCCCAGCGATGAAACAGATCCGATTTACAAGCGAGAAGAAAGACGAAATTGCCATCGACTTCGACCAACCTGTCGCCTGGGACGCAAAGCTCACCACTCAGTTTTATCTCGATGGAGCTAAAGACAAAATCGCCAGCGGCAGCGTCGCGGGAAACACTCTCACGCTAAAACTCGCCGCGCAATCGTCGGCTCAAAAACTCACTTACGTCCAAGACCGCTTCTGGCGTGATACCCACGTTCTCTACGGCGCCAACGGCATCGCTGCGCTGACATTTTGCAATGTTGAGATTTCAACAAAATAATGGGCGATGTGGGTCGCTTTCAAACTCCGAGGTAACGCGCCCGACGCACCCACAATGAGAGCACTTCGCAATACGCGAGTGATTCGATCCGAGCACATAGACCCCGGGAAAATTTTCTCTCGTCGTGAATGGCTACACGTTCCGCCCTACGTCTTCGCCCCGTATATTTTCGGATTCGAATCCGGATCGTTGTACATTTTGAACTGTCGATACAGCTTCATCTGTTTCGCCCCGGCGAACAGGTCGTTGAGCAGGATCTGCAGCGCAGTCGTGAGATCGTCGCGCTGTTGGGTCAGCGCCGCCAGTCGAATCCGGCATTTCTGGATGTGTTCAGAAGTTGCGTCGAGCCGCTCCGTCTGCTCGCGCATGTGGAAGACTTTCAGGCTCATGATCGACAGTTTGTCGATGATGCTCCCCGGCGTCTCGCTGTTCCACGTCGCGTCCGCCTTCGGCTCAATCCTCTGGCGCTGAAGCGTCGAGAAAATGTAGTCGTCAATCTTCTCAATCAAATCGTTGCGCTGCTGATTCAATTTATCGATCGCGCGCTTGACCACCGCAATTTGATTGTCCGTTGCCGCCGGATCGCGAGCCTTGTCCTCTTCGTGCCACAGGTCGAAGTTTCGCCGGTGCTCCTGTTGCACCAAAGCCATCAGCGCCGCCGTCGCATCATTTTCTGCAACACCGTGCCAAAGCCCCGTCCAAATGCCCTGGCAACTGGCAATCTTCTGAGCTGCATGGCGGAATTCGTCGTCGTCGTTGGGTAAATTCATTGCGTTTTCAAGATCCAAAAAATGGGGTTTAAGTGATCCTCTCGATTGTCGCAGAAATCGCCAGGAATCAAGTACAACCCAAATCTTCGAACCCCAAGCCCTTGACTTTGAATTTTGAACCGTGGTTTAAGCTTCCGGCGTCCACCCCAGATAAATATCAAACTTCGCCGACAACTCCCCAATCTTCGAATCCGCAACCTTCGCGAAATCGATGATCACCGATTCCTTCTGCTTCTCGTCGCGAATTCCCTTCAATACGCCGTCGCGTTCGTTCAACGGTTCGCCCTTTACATAGCACTGCGTCGTCAACAATTCCTTCCCGCCACGCTTCACTTTGAAATGAATGTGCGCCGTGCGAGGCGTGTAACACACCGGCTTGATCGTCCGGAAATAATACTCCCCCGAAGACCCCGTCAAAAAGCGCCCAAACCCCTGGAAATTCGTATCCCGCTTCTTGTGCCCACTGTCCGCCGTGTGAATATAAACCGCCTTCGAATCCACCTGCCAGATCTCAACCAAAGCATTCCGAACCGGATTGCCATTCCCATCCAAAATCCGTCCACTCAAATGCGTAATCTCACCCACCGCCGGCGTCAGCGAATCGTTGACTACAATCAAATCGTTGTCCGTATCCAATGGCAAATGATCCGGATAAAACGGCCCTTCCGTCTGAGCAGGCGTCTTGATCCGACTCACTTCATCAGCAAACGCCCCCCGCGTAAACCAAGCCGCCGCCCCCAACGCAAACGTGCTCATAAAAATCCGACGATCAGGAAGAATCAAAGACTTTTGCATCGACGTGGCTCCGAAATAAAAAGGTGTGAAGGGTATCAGTCTTACCAATAGTAACGCGTGGCAGCGTTTTTCTTCACTTAAAAACCAAACAGAATTTCTGCATCGCAGAAAGTCGCAATCCGTTTCAACGTCTGCAAGAATACTCGTTCCCGAGGCCTGCGGCCCGATGAGCACAGTGAAATCGCCAAACTCAACATCCGCCTCCTCAATAAAACCGGGGTTCATGACCTTTAAAGGTGAGGGCTTTTTTTCGCGCCATCGTCGAGTTCTATCCGCACTCGCCGCCGTCTTTAAAACCCAAAAACCGCTCGCGTAATTCCCCGCTAGATTATGATCGATGCGTTGGCACCTTGAACCTTGCGCATTGAACCGAGATCTACCAAATGTCCGCCTTCTGCCACCTCCACACCCACACCCAATACAGCCTCCTCGACGGTGCCTCCCGTATCGGCGACATCATCAAACGCGCACGCCAGAACAACCAGAAGGCGCTCGCCATCACTGACCACGGCAACATGTTCGGCGCGATCGAATTTTACAAGGCTTGTAAAGAAACCAAAAAGCTCGCTGAAAAAGACGGCCTCCCCGCGCTCAAACCGATCATCGGCATGGAAGCTTACGTCGTCCCCAACGGGGAAAGCCGCTCCAAGCGCGAAAAAATCGACGGCGACATCGACCACCATCTCCTGCTCTGGGCCGCGACCGATGAAGGCTACAAAAACCTGATGAAGCTCTCGACATACGCCTATAAAGAGGGCTATTACTACCATCCCCGCGTCGATCGCGAACTCCTCATGCAATACGGAAAAGGCATCATCGCTTCGACCGGTTGCGTCGGCAGCGAAGTGCCGCAGACCATTCTGCAAAAAGATTACGCAGCCGCTTACAAAATGGCCGGCACCTATCAGGAAATCTTCGGCAAAGAAAACTTCTACTTCGAAATCCAGGACCATTGCATCGCCAGCGCCGAAACGCCTGAAGCCACTGAAAACATGCGCGAATTGGCGGCGATGCAAAAGAAGGTCAACGAAGCCATTGTCAAAATCGCCAGGGAACTGGGCGGCAAAGTCATCTGCACCAACGACAGCCACTACACCGACCGCAGTGACGCCAAAGCTCACGACGCATTGATGTGCATCGGCACCGGCAAACTTATCAGCGACCCCAACCGGATGCGCTTCGCTTGCGACGAATTCTACTTAAAGAGCAGCGACGAAATGGCGCGGCTCTTTTCCTGGATTCCGGAAGCCCTCACCAACACGCTCGAAATCGCCGAAAAGTGCGACGTGAATATCAAATTCGGTGACTACCACTTTCCGAAATTCCAAGTGCCGAATGGCGAAGACGCGAACGCCTATTTCTCGCGATTGGTTATGGACGGGATTAAGCAGCGCTACGGCTCAACACCGTCTGACGCCATCCTCGCCCGCACCCACGAAGAAGTGCGCGTGTTGACGAAAATGGGATTTGTTGAATACCTGCTGATCGTCTGGGACATCATCCGCGAAGCCCGCTCGCGCGGCATCCCCGTCGGCCCGGGACGAGGCAGCGCCGCCGGTTCAATCGCCTGTTACGCGCTCGGAATCACCAACCTCGACCCCATGAAATACAGCCTCATCTTCGAACGCTTCGTCAACGAAGGTCGCAACGAAATGCCCGACATCGACATCGATTTCTGTCAGAGCCGACGCAGCGAGGTCATCGAATACGTGCAGAACAAATACGGCCGCGACTGCACGGCCAACATCGTCACCTTCAACGCCATGCTCGCCAAGGGCGCGATTCGCGACGTCGGCCGCGTTCTTGATCGAGACCTCAGCGAAGTCAGCCGGATC
>JANXLS010000047.1 GCA_025355035.1 Planctomycetota bacterium
CGCAAGCAGATGCGTGTACATTCAAACGTGAGTTGCTCTAAATCGAAAAAGTTTCGTGCATTTCCTGATCTGTCCTGCCATGATTCCCATTCAGAAATCCATGAAACTCCCGAGGATCGCTCGTTGATTGATGCGCCCGACAATGAACTCATCGGCACGTCGCGCCCCACTTTGGCGCAACGCATCCTCAGCCATCTCTCCCGCGTTCAATCCGGCGGGCGCTACATCCCCGTCATCGATGGCCTTCGATTCGCCGCGATCATCCCCGTCGTCTTATTTCATTGGGCCTGTTACGTCCGCGACAAAGCCCTCCTGGCTGGAACCCCCGTCGAGATCGGCCCGCTGTTGGACAATGGCCGTCTGGGTGTTCAGCTCTTCTTCGCAATCAGCGGCTTCATCCTCGCCCTGCCATTTGCGCAATCCTTTTTAGAGAAACGACCGCGTCCCAAGCTCAGCGATTATTTCCTCCGCCGCGTCACGCGACTGGAACCGCCCTATCTGATAAATCTCCTGCTGCTCTTTACGCTGCTGTGCCTGAAGAACGGTGGCTTCGCCGACAAAATCTGGCATCTGCTCGCGAGCTGCACTTACACTCACAATCTCGTTTACGGCGAATTCAGCACAATCAATTTTGTCGCGTGGACGCTGGAAATCGAAGTTCAGTTCTACCTGCTCGCTCCACTCCTTGCGTACGTGTTCGCACTCGAAAAAACATGGCTTCGACGAACCGTCATTCTCACGGCCATGCTGGGCCTTCCCTTATTCGTCTGGCTGGCGGGTTTGAAAGCCGAACTGAATCTCGGAGGGCATATCCAATATTTCCTCGCCGGATTTTTGTTGGCTGATTTCTATCTGGAATCTTGGCGCGACGACGCGCCCGGCATGACTTGGTGCGACGTCGCTCTGCCGTTGATCGCCGTAGGCGTTCTCAGTTTCGATCTCTGGCACGACCCACTGCCGCTGCTGGCGCTTCCGTTTCTCGTGTTCGCATTCTGCTTCTGCGGTTTTCGCGGAATATGGGTGCGACGTTTCTTCAGCAACCCGTGGATCGCGACGATCGGCGGGATGTGCTACACCATCTATCTGTACCACGTATTGTTGATCTGGATCATCGGCCCAATCGGTTTGCGGATCAAAATCGGAGGCGCTGGTTTCTATGGAAACATCGCGTTGCAAAGTCTGTTCCTCGTGCCGATGGTCTTGGCGATCAGCGCCGTCCTTTTCGCATTCTTCGAACGCCCTTTCATGCAGCGCAATTGGCATCACCGGATGTGGGGATGGCACAAACCCCCGCCACTTTAAAGCACCCTTTTAATCTCTTTCACTCGTTTTTTTTCATTTTCAAAATACGATAGCATTGAATTAAGGCGCAATATCGCGCCGCATCAAAAAACGTTTCCTGAATCGCGAGGCATCATCGACGTGTCGTCCCCGTCTGATCCCCTTCCGCCGCGCATCGCAAAGCAGCGCAAGCGCTTCGAGGATACGACTGCCAGTGCTGCACCCGTGTGCCCGCCCGATGCCGTGTCGGCGGAAGCACCCAATGAAATTCCACCCGAACCCGAACAGCCCGATCTCGCTGCCGCTCCTTCAATGACCTCCGAAAATACCATGTCCGGCGGCATTGTCGTCCCAGGGCAAAACACGTTCCTCGGCGACTCCCTTGGCGAGACTGGCGCACCCGAGCACACCTTATCCGGCGGAATTGTCGTTCCGGATAAAGACCTTCCATTGATCTCTCAAGGGTCCGATCACACGCTTTCGGGCGGTTTGGGTTACATCGACCCGCCCAAACGATTGACGCGCATTCCGTTTGCGCCGGCGATGCCAGCGGCATCCGACGGCACACGTTCCGGCGGCCTCGGCTATGCGGTGCAACATCCTCACGCGCACAACGCTCCGCAGCAAATCAACACGCTTAAATCACTCCCGCGCGCGCGCAAATTCGATGATATTTCAGGCGCGCCTATTGCCCAGCCTCGACCCGCGATCGCTCCAAGCGTCGATCCATCTGTCTGGAAAGTCGGAGACACGATCGAAGGCAAATACGACGTGACCGCCATCGCCGGACAGGGTGGCATGGGCGTCGTCTATAAAGTTCGGCACCGCGAGTGGAACATCGAGATGGCTGTTAAGACGCCGCTCCCAGCGCTCGTCAAAGACGCCGCCGCAAAAGCCCGCTTCCTGCGCGAAGCTCAAATCTGGGTTGATCTCGGCCTGCATCCGAATCTCGTCCAATGCTGGTACGTCCGCGAATTGGGCGGATTGCCACGTGTCTTCGTCGATTATCTCGCCGGCGGCAGTCTTAAAGATTGGTTCGTCAGCAAGCGCGTCGGCCCGGGCAAATGGGCACTGATCATCGATTTGATTGTCCAAGCCTGCGACGGACTCGGTTACGCGCACGAACGCGGCGTCGTTCATCGCGACATTAAGCCCGGCAACATGCTCATGAGCCCTGACGGACGCCTCTGCATCACCGACTTCGGCATCGTCAAATTGGCCGGCGTCGAAGACATCGCAAGTAGCGACGAACCCAACGCAATCGCGGACACGTCGCCTGTCTCCGCCGATTTGACGCGCACCGGATTGAGCCTCGGCACACCGCAATACGGCGCGCCGGAACAATGGGGCCAGGCCCGGCACGTCGATGCGCGCGCCGACATCTACGCGCTGGGCATCACGCTCTACGAACTCTGCTGCGGTCGACGCCCATTCGACGAAACCGGCAAAGGCGAACCGCCGCAAATCATCATCGCCCGCCACGTGTCCAGCCGCCCACCGGACCCGCGCACCATCTTCAAAGACCTTCCAGATCCGCTCGCTGCGTTGGCATTAAAATGCCTCGCAAAGAACCCGGCGGATCGTCCGCAAACACTCGCTGACGTTCGCCTGGCGCTGGCCGATGCGCATCTCGCCATTTTCGGAATTCCGTTCGAACGGCTCGTGCCGGAGATTGCTGAATCGCGCGCCTCCGGACTGAATAATCGCGCGGTTTCCATGTGGGATTTGGGCCAGCCCGCTCAAGCCGTAGGGGCTTGGAAAGAAGCACTCACGCTCGATTCGCGCCACGCCGAATCGCTCTACAACAGCTCGTTGATTGAAATGCGCAAAGGAAAAACGTCCGATTTCGACATCGAAAAACGGCTGCGCGAAGCGGCTAAATTCCAGCGCAAAGCGCTCCTGTACCTCGGGCACATCCAACTCGAAACATGCGACGCCGCGGCTGCCGAAGCGTCATTCCGCGACGCGTTGACCGATCCGTCGCTCGTAGGCGATGCGATCGCCTGGCGCGCGCTCGGCCACGCGTCGATGGCGCTCGAACACTATCGTGAAGCGGAAGCGGCGTACACGAAAGCGCTCGCCGTCATGCCCCACGACGAAGCATCGAAGATCGGCATCACTCAATCCAAGCGCTGCGAACGCGTCGTCAACGGGCGACTCCTGTATCCGAACATTCACTGCCAGAAAGTAGTCGAAGACCGCGTCGGTTCCGCGCGAGCCATCGTCGTCGCTGCGGACGGGCGCAGCATCTACACCGATGGCCCGGACAATTCTATCTGCCAGTTCGAACTCCCGACGGGCCGCATACTGCTCCCCTTGCGTGGACAGTCGCGTCAGGTCTTGAGCCTTTCGACCACACCCGACGGCATCCATTTAATCGGCGGGGGAGAAGACTCGATTTTGCGCCGGTGGACAACAGACAAAGGAACGTTGACGCCGCACTTCTACGGAAAGGGTCATATCGGAGCCATCGAATCGATCGCCATTTCCCCCGACAGTTCAACTGCGGCGACGTGCGGCAACGACAACTCGGTCCGACTCTGGGAACTTCAAACGGGCACACAGATCCGCGCATTTTGGGATCACAGCGGCGAAGTTTGCGCCGTCGCGTTTTCGCCCGATGGACAAAGATTGTTCTCGGCCAGTATCGATGCCACAATCCGTTCCTGGGAAATTCCAAGCGGCAGCCCGGGCTGCGTTCTGCGGAGCAAACTCACTCCCGTGATGGCTCTCGCCTTCTCGACCGACGGGCGCTTCCTCTATTCCGGGGGGCGCGATGGCCGGATTCTTAAATGGGATTACGCAGCCATCGCATCCGGGCAAACCGATCCGTGCGGTATCGATTTCATTGGCCACCGCGATACCGTCAATGCGCTCGCTGTCGTTCCCAACACCCGATTTCTTCTTTCCGCCAGCGACGACAACACGGCTCGCATTTGGGACGCCGACACCGGCCATTGCCTCCGAACCTTGACCGGTTTTCAGGGTGCCGTCAATGCCATCGCGGTCACGCCCGATGGCCATTTGGCCATCTCCGGTTCAAACGAACATCTGGGCAAACCGCTGCGCCTGTGGGCGCTCGAATTGGATCGTTACACACGCGAACCCAACTCACCCGATCCTTACGCCGCAGGCCTCTACGTCTGCCGCATCGAAACCCAAAGCGCATCGCAGACTGCCAGCCGCCAATTCAAAAATCACATCACGGAAGCGACGCTGGCTTTTGACGCCGGCCAGTATCCGCTCGCCTACGCTGAATTGAAAAAGGCGCGCAAAGTCGAAGGCTACGAACGCGACCCACACGCGTTGGAGTTGAACGCCAAGCTGACGCAAAAATTGCCGCTGAAACAAATCACCGCAGCGTATTTGCACAGCGAAATCGAAGGTCGCCAAGCGACGGGATTCAAATCCGTCGTTTTTGCCGCGAACGGATCACGCGCTTTTTCGGCGGGGCGCAACGACAAGTCGATCGGTGCCTGGGACGTTTCCTCTGCGATATTCATGCGTCTCGTCGAAGGCCACAAACAACCCGTCGAAGCGCTCGCATTGACAGCCGACGGCACAACGCTTCTGTCGGCCAGTTCGGATTATTCCGTAGGCATCTGGGACGCGATCAACGGTACGTTAAAGACGGCATTGCAGGGACATCGCGCTGAAGTCAACGCTCTCGCCATCTCGCGCGACAACCGCCAAGCCGCCAGCGCCAGCAACGACGGTTCGGTCAAACTCTGGGACATCGCGTCCGGAAAATGTCTGAAAACATTTGAAAAGGAACACTCCGCCGAAGCGCTCACCGCCGTCCGGTTCATGCCCGATGGCCGGGCGCTGTTCGCGGGCGGTCGCGATGGATCGGTCTCGCTGTGGTCTCTCGTCCTTGGGAAATGCGTCCGCGAATTTCCCGGCCATTCCGGAGGGATTCTGGACATCGCCGTCGTCTCCGACAAGCCCCAATTCTTGACCGCCGGCGAAGATAAGTCGATGCGTCTGTGGGACGCCGAAAATGGCCAGTCGCTCTGGCTGGCTCGCGACACGAAAGCCCGCTTCAATTCCATCGTACTTAGTCCCGACGCCCGGTTCATTTTCTCCGGCGGACTCGAAGGACCGAACACGTCGATCAACATCTGGGAAGCATCAACAGGCAAACATCTCCAGTCGCTTTGTCCGCACACCAAAGGCATCGCTGCACTCGCGCTCAGCCCCGACGGCTGCAAACTCCTGACCGGCTCCGAAGACAAATTCCTCCGCGTCTGGGACCTTGAATGGGAGTTGTTGTCCAACGACCCGCTCTCCGCGCTGGCGGTTCAACTCCGCAAACCGCCCACGCCGGCCGGCTTCAGTCCGACTTCATCCGGAGTGTCGACGCATTCAGGCTTCAACCCAAAAGAAGCAACGAAACCGTCGGGCGAAATTCAACGCCCGGCTCCTGACGACACGAAGAAATCGCGCCCATCCATCTTTTTGGATGGACGCAGTAAGCCCAAAAATCCATAAGGACAATCCGAAGCGTGATGATGAATTGGTACGATCGCCTGACAAAAAAACATTGCGCAGCGTTATGCGTCACGATCATGATATGTGTCGCCATTGCGTTGCTGATGATGGGCCGGGTGCCGTGGTGCAAATGCGGCTACGTGAAACTCTGGCACGGTGAAGTCTACAGTGCGGAGAATTCTCAGCACCTCACAGATTGGTACACGTTTACTCACATTCTCCACGGTTTTTTGTATTACGCGCTGCTCTGGCTGGTCGCTCGACATCTGCCGATCCGGGTTCGATTAGTGATCGCCGTTGCGATGGCCGGAGCATGGGAACTTCTCGAAAACAGCAATTACATCATCGAACGCTACCGCACGCAAACGATCTCGCTGGATTATTTCGGCGACAGCGTCATCAACTCCATGACGGATATTCTCTCGTGCGCGCTGGGATTTACTCTGGCAAGTCGCTTGCGGCTAAGATGGTCACTGGCCATTGTCCTGGCGACCGAACTCATGCTTGCCTATTGCATTCGCGACAACCTGACGCTCAACATCATCATGCTCATCCATCCCGTCCAAGCTATTAAACGCTGGCAATTGGCTGCAGGCAACGTGCCGATCGAAATCCTTCGCGCGAACGGGTTGGCTCCGCCGGAAAAATGAACACCCTTTAATGAAAATGCGCGTACACCCTCACAGGCATACGCGCATTTCAAAACAGTCAACGCACACGTCCGACACTAAATCCGGTACGTGATATTCTCGGTGTGCTTCTCAACGTAAATCAAATCCTTCAAATAATCGATGATCTGAGTCACGCTTTCAGCAACGGATTGCTGATTTGTTTCCAGCGTCAATTCCGGTTTGACCGGCTCTTCGTATGGAGCGCTCAGGCCCGTGAATTCCTTGATCTCGCCAGCTTTCGCTTTCTTGTATAAGCCTTTCGGATCGCGCTTTTCGCATTCGGCGATCGGACACTTCACGTAGACTTCGACAAAGTCGCCTTCAACGATCTTGCGGACGCTTTCGCGATCTTCGCGATACGGCGAAATGAACGTCGTGATCACCACCAACCCCGCGTCGCTGAGGATATGAGCAACTTCGCCGACGCGCCGGATGTTCTCGCTGCGATCCTTCGGCGAGAAGCCCAGATCGCCGCACAATCCGTGACGGACGTTGTCTCCGTCCAGAACGTACGTATTGATTCCATGATGGAACAGTTCGTTTTCCAGTTCCGTTGCAATCGTCGATTTGCCCGCGCCCGACAATCCCGTCAACCAGATCACCGCGCCCTTATGGCCGTTTCGAGCCGCGCGTTCGTCGGCCCCAACCTTCGTTTTGTGCCAGACCACATTGCTCGACTTTTGTTTCGTCGCGTCCGCGTAAACGCCATGAAGAATAAGTCCGCCGCCACACACTTCCTTGTTGTCGACGATCACAAATCGACCCGTCTCCGGGATGCGATTGTGGTTGTCAAACGCGACCGGATACTTCGTCCGCAGCGTGATCTCAGCGACGTCGTTTTTCGCGACAAAACCACGATCTTTCGCGACTTCACCCAGCGTCGATGCGTCGATGATCTTCTCAATCGACGCCACTTCGCATTCAACTTCCTGAGTCGTCAATTTCAGTTTGTACTTCTTGCCCATTTCGAGCGACTGCTTACCCATCCAGAACAGATTCGCCTGAAATTCTGTCGCGACAATTGGCGAATCCGTTTCGAGACTTCCGACGTGTCCACGCTCAACGAAAATTTGCTCCGACAGCGTCACGCCAATCGATTCGCCGGCCTTCGCCGTATCGTTTTGAGCGGCACTCCAGCGTTCAATCGTCTTCACGACCGCCGTCTTGTTGCGCGGTCCGAACATCAATTTGTCGCCAACTTTCAATGTTCCGGATTCGACGCGTCCGGCCAGGATGCGGCGGTGATCAAAGCGGTACACGTCCTGAATCGGGAAGCGCAACGGCAGATTCGTTGGCGGCAATGGAATATTGAACAGCGCATCGATCGACGCAACGACCGGCGTGTTTTTGAACCACGGCGTGTTCTTGCTGTTCTCAACAATGTTGTCACCGTGCTTGGCCGCGATCGGAATAAAAAGCTTCGGTTCGACACCGAGCTGCTTCAAGAACGCGCGGTACTGCGTTTCAATGGTGTCGAAAACCTCCTGCTTGTAGCCCACCAAATCCATCTTGTTGACCAGCACGATAACCTGCTTGATGCCCAGCAAATGCAGCATGTAGCCGTGGCGGCGGGACTGCTCTTGCACACCTTCGTGCGCGTCGATCAGCAGCAGCGCGGCGTCGGCGTTGGCGGCACCTGTGATCATGTTCTTCAAGAACTCTTTGTGCCCCGGCGCGTCGATGATGACGTATTGGCGCTTGGGCGTGCTGAACCAGATCTGAGCGGTGTCGATCGTGATGTTCTGATCGCGCTCGCTCTGCAGCGAATCCATCAAATTCGCCCACTCAAACGGCACCCCGCGCCGTTCAGCGATCTTAACAAGCTGTTCGTATTTGCCGGTCGGCAGCGAGCCGGTGTCATAGAACAAGCGGCCAACAAACGTGGACTTGCCGTGGTCAACGTGACCGACGATGACGATCTTCATTTGTTCAAGTTGCTGGGACATGTCTAACTCCTTTAATTTCTATTTTCTCTCGCAAAGACGCATAGGCGCAAAGAACAGCAAGAATGGAAAGGAAAGAAAAACAAGCACATTCCGTTGGCCACCCGGGTCATGCCGTTTTTAATCAAGGCGGCATTAAAATTGATCAATAGCCCGAGGCGCTTATTCGAGAGTTTCAGGTATGTCAAAAGCTGTTTTTGTGTACCGGATGAATTTCCTCAACAGCCCTTATTTCAACTACCACAAAGTCAAAATGTTTTGATAAACGGACTCCAACAAACCAGGCCCAAGTGTCTTATGAATCTTGAAAGCGCAATCAAGAATTGAGCCGCAACTGAATTTTCAGCCATTACAAGCCCTTTCTTTCTTTCTTTCTTTCTTTTCCTCTTACCTTAGCCGTTCTTTGCGGATTTGCGTCTTTGCGAGAGATAATTGAACTTTACATATACCCCTCACGCCGCAACTTCTCGAACGCGTCTTCGCTCTCCTGATCTTGTGCTCGGCCAGCGCGTTCGGCGGTCTTCGTGTGTTTCAATTCCTCAACGATCTCCGCGACGTTGCTGGCGTTGGACTTGATCGGGAAAGTACACGGGTAGCAGCCGAGGCTGCGGTAGCGCTCACCTTTTTCATTCGCAAAGTAAAGCGGGATGATGGGCATGTTTTCGCGCTGGATATATTCCCAGATGTTCAACTCCGTCCAATGCAGCAGCGGATGAATACGAATGTGCGTGCCGGCTTCGAAATCGGTCTTGAACTGATCCCACAACTCTGGCGGCTGATCTTCGACGTTCCATTCCATGTTCTTGTCGCGCGGCGAAAAGTAGCGCTCCTTCGCGCGAGTCGGTTCTTCGTCGCGGCGGACGCCGACGATCACTCCAGTGTAATTCTTTTCTTCGAGAAGTTGTTTGAGCCCGTCTTTTTTCAACGAGCCGCAGCATTCCACGCGCGTTGCTTTTCCGCGTGGATAGTCGATGCCGCTGTCGAGCACCTTCTTGTTCTGGCCGACGACGAGATTCAAATTCCATTCGAGCGCGAGCTTGTCCCGGTATTCGATCATCGACGGAATCTTGTACGATGTGTCAATGTGAACCAGCGGAAACGGCACGTGCCCAAAGAACGCTTTGCGCGCCAGCCACAACAGCACGGTCGAATCCTTGCCGATTGACCACAGCATCGCCATATTTTCAAATTTGTTAAACGCCTCGCGGATGATAAAAACGCTTTGGTGTTCGAGCTCGTCGAGATGATCCATGGGTTCCTCAATTTTCGAATGCAAAACCAAGATAATAAACAAAGTCTATCGGATTTGTATGAATTGTCAATACTCTTCTTAAAATCGTTCGCCATAGAGAGTATTTTCCGCAGAAGCGCACAGACGGATGACAGCAAACCTAGGACGCAAAGGCGCAAAGAAGAGAAGGCGAATGGCTTTAAAAGTTCTCTCAAAGAGGTTGTGCAACGCATGTCCTGCTTTTTTCTGATCCCATTTCTTGTTCTTTTCTAGCCGTTCTTTGCGGCTTTGCGACTTTGCGAGAGAAAAAAATGGAAGGGACTGAACGGTTACCCTTTTCTTTAAACACAAGAAACCATTGGCAAAACGGCGGCTCCGGTTTACTTTAATAAGTGGGGGTTCTGTCGGTATCGAGAGAGCTATGCGATTATTTGATTTCAATCGTTTTACGAACACGTTGGCCCTTGCACTGGTACTGACGTTAATGGCAACCGACGGCTTTGCAACCGAAGCCTCTCGCGGTCCATCCATCGCCCCGGAACACTCCCGCCTCGCTCAAAAATTGGTCGACGCACTGGATTCCGACAGTTATTTGGTCCGCCAAAAAGCGCGCGAAAGTTTGTTGCGGCTCGGACGTGCGTCGATCGATCCGCTCGAATACGGTGCCAAATCCGAATCCGCTGAAGTACGGCTGCGATCGATTGAACTCCTCATTGCACTGAGAGGTCGTGGTCTGCTGGGCATGGTGATGCTCCAAGCCCCTTTCGATAGCATGCCGGACTTTGGCGCCGGGGTGAAATCCGTTTCGCAAGGGATGCCGGCAGAGCAAGGCGGCATGCAAACCGGAGATCTGATCGTGGAGATCAACGGGAATCCCATTCGCGACAACAATGAGCTGCAGCACATCGTTTTTCAATCCGGGCCGATGAAAGTAGTCGATGTGGTGGTAGAACGCGGCAACGATCGGGAACGCGTCCATCTGCCGGTGATGCTGACGCTGAACATGACCGGCATGAGCAACCCCATGCCGCCACCGGTGAATTTGGAGAACGATTTGTCCGACGAGGAACGCATGGCTCGGGCGGCCGCCCGCGAAACGCAGTTGCGAACGAACGGTTTCGGCCAGGGATTCGTCGTCATCAACGGACAGGTTGTTCAGCAAACTCAGCCGCAACCTCAGGCGACACCGCTACAGCCTGTCAATGCTCAGGAGTTGGAAGCGGACTTCGAACGCGTTAAAGCCGAAGCGCAACACGGCGAGGGTGACGTCGAAAAGCCCGCTGGAAAATAAACGTGTTGAGTGCGGAAATATCCCATCAGCATTCAACGAATTTCGATCCATCCCGCGCGAGCCGCCAGTACGTCGTCTCCCCCGGCCTTCCCGCATCAACTCGGGTGATCGCGTAGACGTAATACGCCTGAGTCACATCGAAGAGACCCTGCGCCATTTCCACATCGATCGACGACGGCCGCGCGGCAGAATCGGGGTGGCTGTGAAAGAATCCGACGATGCGCGTCCCGTCCTTCGCTGCGTCCAACTCGCGCTCGATCGCGAGAAAATCCAGCGGATGTATGGAGAACCGATCTTCGCCGCGATGAGTTTCGGAGTTGCGCGTTGCAGCCGCGCAAACAATCGATACGCCGTTCATTAGATCGCTCCGGCCAATCAGAACGCCGCAGCCTTCGTTGGGATATGCCCTAGACACATGCGATTGAATCGCGTCGATCACACCATCAGCGACACGGAGTTCAAATTTCGTTGAATCGACTGTTCTGGAATTCATCACTCACAGTTTCGTCAGACCGGGCGCTTTGTTCGTTCGGTCGAAGACTTGTTCTTCGACGAAGATCGCAACGCCGCTGCGCACCGCCAGAGCGATGGCGTCAGACGGTCGGGCGTCTATTTCGCGAAGGGCACCATCTTGAAGAATTTCAATCGATGCATAATACGTTTCGTCGCGCAAATCGTTGATTAAAACGCGTGAGATTGCGCCGCCCATTTTTTCAATGATGTTCATGACTAGGTCGTGCGTCAGCGGCCGAGGTACGGGAATATCTTTGAGTTTCCGTTCTATCGCTCGGGCTTCGCCAGAGCCAATAAAGATCGGCAACTTCCGCTCGCCATTCAGCTCACGCAGGACGATCGCCTGCGTTTCGACGCCGTCGGTCATGACGATCTGAAAGAGTTCAACTTCGATTAACATGGCATTTGCGCTCCGTAATTTAAGTTACTTTGCGCGAGCGAAAAATACAAAGGAAAATAGTAACGCGTCTCGTTTTCGAGTGCATAGTTCTATTGTTCTATGCCATTATTTTGTTCGTCCCGTAGGGACGGACCAACGGTAGCCCGGCGATTTATCGCCGGGTTGGCGAATGAAAAAAGTTTAAAGTCCCGTAGTGACAACTGAAATTAGCTTGGCTTCTCAGTCGTCCCTACGACGACTGCCTAGCAGCCCGTTGAAAAAGGCTCGCATGGAAAAATCCGGCGCTTTTTGTCCGGCTCTTCGTTGCGAGCTTCAAGCGTTATCTCCTCTGATAGCG
>JANXLS010000138.1 GCA_025355035.1 Planctomycetota bacterium
CATCCGGCCCGGACTCCGTCATCTGGATCAGCGGCGCAAATGTTGCGGAATGCGCGCCGATCACGACCGATTATGTCTGGCAGGCGCGCGAACGCGGCGCGAAAGTGATCGTCGTCGATCCACGCCTGACACCGATCGCGCGGACCTGCGATTTGTTTCTGCCGGTCAAGCCGGGGCGCGACGTGGCGCTCTTTAACGGCATCCTGAATTTGATGATCGAGAACGATTGGATCGACCGCGAGTTCATCGAGAATCACACCACAGGATTTGACGAACTCACGCAAGCCGTTAAGGAATGGACGCCTGAGAAAACGGCGCGCATCACCGGCATCGCGGAGAAATCCATCCGCCAAGCGGCTGAATGGTGGGGCACCGCGAAGAGCAGTTTTCTGATGCACGCGCGCGGCATCGAACACCATTCGCACGGCGTGATGAATTGCCTCGGCGCGATCAACATTGTGCTGGCGTCCGGGCGCATCGGACGCGAAGGCTGCGGCTATGCGACAATCACGGGCCAGGCGAACGGGCAGGGCGGCCGCGAGCACGGCCAGAAGTGCGACCAACTGCCGGGCTGGCGCGACATCGCCAATCCGGATCACCGCGCCCACATCGCAAAAATCTGGGACGTGAAGCCTGAGGAATTGCCGGGGCCCGGCGTGGATTGCTACGAGATGTTCCGCAAGATTGAAAGCGGTGAAATCAAAGGATTGCTGTCAATCTGCATCAATCCGCTGGTCTCCCTGCCGGACAATAATTTTATCCGGCGCATGCTGGAGAAACTGGAGTTCTTCGTCGCGATTGATTTCTTCCTCAGCGAAACCGCACACTACGCGAACATCGTTCTGCCGGGCTCGCTTCAGGAGGAGGATGAAGGCGTCGTCACGACCGCTGAAGGACGCGTGATCAAAATTAATAAGGTCGTCGATTCGCCCGGCGACGCCCGCCAGGACTGGCGAATCATCCAGGACATTGCGCAGGGACTCAAGCGACCGCACGGGTTCAATTTCAATTCACCGCGAGAAATTTTCGACGAACTGCGCCGGGCTTCAAAGGGCGGCGTTGCCGACTATTCCGGCATCACATACGAGAAGATCGAAAAGAATTACGGCGTCTTCTGGCCGTGCCCTTCGGACGAACACACCGGCACACCGCGGCTGTTTGAAAAAGATTCCTGGAATCCTGTCGCAAAAGGCAACGGACCGTTTTACTTCCCAGACGGTCGGGCGCATTTCAACGTTTCAAAGTACACGCCGCCCACCGAAGTGACCGACGCGGAGTATCCGCTGATCCTGACAACCGGGCGCGTGGTCAGCCATTTTCTCTCCGGCGAGCAGACGCGCCGCATCGCGCCGCTGGTTGATCATTGCCCGGAGCCGTACATCGAACTGCATCCACAGCTCGCGGAGAAACTCGGTATCGCCGATGGCGACTGGGCCACGGCGGAGTCGCGCAGGGGGACCTGTACGCTTCGCACGCATGTTGTTCGCACGATTCGCCCGGACACCATTTTCGTGCCGTACCATTGGGCCGGGCGCAAGAGCATTAATCAGCTGACCATCTCCGCACAGGATCCGATTTCGAAGATTCCAGAATACAAAGTCTGTGCGGCTCGTTTGAAAAAAGCCGAAGCACCTGCTGAACAAAGGAGTGTGTGATGGGCGTCCCGGAAACCATGGAATTCTTTGTCGATCCCAGCCGCTGCATTGGATGCAACGCCTGCGTGCAGGCCTGCACGGAATGCAATTCGCACAAAGGCCATTCCATGATCCAGCTTGACATCATCGATCCTGGCACTTCGCCGCAGACGGTGCCGGTGATCTGCATGCACTGCGATTCGCCGACATGCGCCGAGGTCTGCCCTGCCGACGCGATCAAGCGCACCGCCGATGGCGTCGTGCAATCCGCGCGCAAACCGCGCTGCATCGCGTGTAATAACTGCGTGCTGGCCTGCCCCTTCGGTGTCCCCAAGATGCACACCGAAATGTATCTGATGATGAAGTGTGACATGTGCTACGACCGCACATCGATTGGCAAGAAGCCCATGTGCGCGACCGTTTGCCCCAGTCAGGCACTGCTGTTTGGAACGCGGGAAGAATTGGAACGCCTGCGGCCGAATTCGAAAGCGATCAACACCTTTCATTTTGGAAACCAGGTCATCACCACGAAAGTCAGCATGCTGATTCCCACGCGCGCAGCCACCGAGCACCTGGACGTTGTCTCCGCGATCAACGATGCGCCAGTATCACATGCCATTGAAGACGATTATTATTTTGCGTCCGGAGCGCTGGATGAAGGAGAAGGCCTGTGAAAATCGACGATCACGATCACGTCACGATTCCGCCCAACGGAAAAGCGCACGAGCCGCAGCCGGCATGGCGCGAAGAGTTTCCCATCGACTGGCCGAAGGACGAATTTCGTTCGCGCCGCGATTTCACAAAAATGCTGGGCCTGACCAGCCTCGCCTTCGTCGCCGGCCAAGTCTGGATCGGCGTGCTCAGTATCATGCGCAAATCGCGCTCAGCGCCCGCGCGGATGGATTTGGGCCTGTTGGATGAACTGCCGATCGGGGGCGCAAAGCGGTTTGAATTCCCATCGCCCGGACACCCCTGTTTAATAGTGCGGCTGGAGAAAGACAGCGTCGTCGCGTTCGGCCAGAAATGTACACACCTTTCCTGCCCCGTCATTCCCAACGCTGAACTGGGAAAATTTCTTTGCCCGTGCCACCACGGTTCGTTCGACATCAAGACCGGACGACCGCTCGCCGGGCCGCCGCGCCGCCCGTTGCCGAAAATAGAATTGGAAATAAAAGACGGCCGCGTTTACGCCGTGGGATTCGCGGAGGCTGGAGCATGAAAGGACTCTCTACGTTGCACCAACGCAATTCCATGGTGCTGGCAATTGTCTGCATTGTGCTGTGCCTGGTGGTCATGCAGTTGTGGCTTCTGACCGCGACAATGGAAGCGTTTCTGGGTGGTGAAGATTTTATTGTTTGGCCGGCCGCCGCTGCAAGCCTGGCCTTGTTCGGGCTCAACTTCGGACTGTTGCATTTCTATTTACGAACGCTGAGCTGCTGAAGGCAACATGACCACTTCACTCAAGACCGAAACGCGCCCTTCAGCCTTGGCGCAATTGTTTCCGGGGTATTTCGCGCTGGTGATGGCCACCGGCATTGTCTCCATCGGCGCACATTTCAATGGCATGACGGCCATTTCTCAGACGCTGCTCTGGTTCAACGTGATGGCCTACTTCGTGCTTTGGGGATTGACCATCGCGCGCGCAATCTTATTCCGCCGCGAGTTCGTCGCGGACCTCGTGAATCCGCCGATGACCGTGACATTTCTAACGATGGTCGCGGGAACGTTCGTGCTGGGAAGCCAGTTCGCGCTGCTGACACCGTATATCGCCGTTACATCTGCCCTCTGGTTCTGGGGCCTCATTTTATGGGTTGCGATCACGTCCTTATTCTTTACGGTCACCACGGTTCACGAGCCAAAACTGCCTATTGAAAAAGCGCTCAATGGTGCGTGGCTGCTGGTGGTGGTTTCAACCGAAGCGATCTG
>JANXLS010000142.1 GCA_025355035.1 Planctomycetota bacterium
ATTTCCTGAAGGAAAAGAAAAGGGTCGAGGTCATGCTTGAACTCGACGGCGGAACACTTGAACCGCTCGACGCATTGAAGCGATCTGTCGAAGTCGAACCCAACGGCGAACTGCGTGTCGATTGGCGTGTCCGCGTTATCACGTCCGGGAATGCGGCGATCCGCGTCAAGGCGTTGACGAACGAAGAATCGGACGCGATGGAGCTGAAGTTCCCGTCGTACATTCACGGCCTGTTGAAGACCGAATCGTTCTCCGGCAACATTCGCCCGGACAAGGATACGGGGAGCATCGCGTTCACCGTCCCAGCCGAGCGCCGAGCCGCCGACAGCCGTCTCGAAGTCCGCTATTCACCGACGCTGGCGGGCGCGATGGTCGATGCGCTGCCGTACCTCGTTGATTATCCGTACGGCTGCACCGAACAGACGCTCAGCCGCTTCCTGCCGACCGTCATCACGCAGAAGACGCTGCTGCGCATGAACATCAATTTGAAGGACGTTCAGGACAAAATCACAAACCTGAACGCGCAGGAAATCGGCGACGACAAAGACCGCGCGAAGCAGTGGAAGCGCCACGACATCAACCCGGTTTTTGATGACGCGGAAGTCAAACGAATGGTGAAGGCCGGCGTCGACCGGCTCGCCGCCATGCAGTGCGGCGACGGCGGTTGGGGTTGGTTCAGCGGTCAGGGCGAATACGCGTCGCCGCACACGACGGCGTATGTTGTCCACGGCTTGCAGATCGCCAAGAACAGCGGGCTCACGCTGCCGAACGGCATGTTGGAACGCGGCGTGGCTTGGTTGAAAAATCATCAAACCGCTGAAACGAAAATGATCAAAAATGCCCCGGCGAAATCCATTCCGTTCAAAGAATCAGCGGATAATCTCGATGCGTTTGTTTACATGGTGATGGTCGATGGCGGGAGCGATAACACAGAAATGCGCGAGTTCCTGTATCGCGATCGCGGAAATTTGGCGGTGTACGCGAAGTCCATGTTTGGGCTGGCGCTTCATAAGCAGAAGCAAGCTGACAAACTCGCGATGATCATGCAGAACATCGATCAGTATCTTGTGCAAGACGATGAGAACCAAACCGCGTATTTGAAACTGCCTGAAAATAATTATTGGTGGTCGTGGTACGGCAGCGAATACGAAGCTCAGGCGTACTATTTGAAACTGCTGGCGGCTGTCGATCCGAAGAACGAAAAAGCGTCGCGGCTGGTAAAATATCTTTTGAACAACCGCCGCCACGCGACGTATTGGAACAGCACACGCGATACCGCGATCTGCGTCGAAGCGATGGCGGAGTATCTCACGGCCAGCGGCGAGGATGCCCCGGACATGTCGTTGGAAATCGTGCTCGACGGCAAGGTCGCGAAGACGGTCGCGATCAATTCGTCGAACTTGTTCTCATTCGATAATAAAGTGGTGTTGACCGGCGAGAATGTCACCAGCGGCGCGCACAAACTCGAGTTCCGAAAGAAAGGTACTGGGCCGGTATATTTCAATGCGTATTCGACGAACTTCACGCTCGAAGACAACATCACCAAAGCGGGCTTGGAGATCAAAGTCGAGCGCAAATACTACAAGCTCAATCGCGTCGACAAGTCGATCAAAGTCGAGGGCGCGCACGGCCAATCGGTTGGACAGAAAGTCGAGAAATACGAACGCGAATCGCTGGCAAATCTGGCGCAACTGAAGAGCGGCGATCTGGTCGAAATCGAACTCGAAATAGAGAGCAAGAACGACTACGAATACGTGCTCTTTGAAGACGCGAAAGCCGCGGGGTTCGAGCCGGTGGAAGTGCGCAGCGGTTACACTGGAAACGACATGAACGCCTATGTTGAATTCCGCGACGAACGCGTCTGCCTTTTTGCGCGAAGTCTTGCGCGCGGAAAGCACAGTGTTTCGTATCGAGTCCGAGCTGAAATCCCGGGAACGTTCAGCGCGCTGCCGACAAAAGCGAGCGGGATGTACGCGCCGGAATTGAAAGCGAATTCGGACGAAATCAAACTAAAGATCGGGGATTAGTTTCTATCTCTCGCGGAGGCGCAGTGAATAGCAAAACATGGAGGGAGTGCAGTCGTTGATGAGGCTTCATTTTTCAAGGACCCTTGGGCCGCAAGGGGCGGCGAGTGTGAGATCGATGGATCAAGCCGCAACATTCAGGGGGCGCTTCATCACAACAACGACTTGAGTTGGGTCGATATAAACCATATTGACGAGCTCCCAACCGGACATTCCCAGTTCGCAAAGGTAATTGTTTAACGCATCACAATTGATCACGTTTTTTACAAAATAACTCGTCAAATCGACTTGAAAGGTTTTGTATTCCCATTTCATTTTTAGTCCTCGGCAGAGATCAATAAATTGTGTAACACGCGTTCAGTTTTAATTGATGCAGATCGTGCGCTTGCCAAAAACGGGCCTCCGAAATTCTCCCACCTCGGGTCGCTCGCTTCGGTCCGAATTGCCAATCGCTATAGAAAAAGACCGAATGAGCGGGCGATGCTTTTATCAATGCGGACATCATTGCTTGAAATTCCACGCGAAATGCCGAGCCCACTTCGAAGAATCGATTCCTAAGGGACTCTCGACTTTTTTCGCTAAGAACCTCGAATGCAAAGTAATATCCAGCGCGACTGCTGTCCCGACATGATGGATTTCCAATATGATAAATGCAACCCGCCATCTGGGAAAGTTCGCGTTGGAATAATGGGCGTGGCTCTCGATGCGAGATTAACGCCGCTTTCGAAATGACCGCGAAAGAAAAATCGTTGAAAGCAATCGGAGCCGTCTGATTTATGCATACTAACTCAATCGATGGCATAGTTTATCACTTCATTCGGGATGAACGCCAAATTCAACGTCCATACCGGCTCCTGATTCGCCGTTTTACTTCGTCCCATGACAGTCCCGAGTCTGGATCATGCTCAAGTTCAGCCTTCCTTCGATCTAATTCTTCAATTTCTTTTTCCGTAAATCCACGCAGTCCTGCCGGATCTGAAGCTACATCGACCCACAGATCTTCAATCAATTGATGTTTCTCGGGGATGCTTAAATCGCAAACAGATGCTATGGCGGCGTTCATGTGAACCTCCTTAAAATCCCAATCATCAGTTTAGTTTAGCAAACGAAAAAAAACAACCCTTCGACGCCGCTTCATTTCTTACCCAAACAATGCGAGCAAGGCTTCAATCCCACGGCTTCAGCGTCTTCAGCGGTTGCATACTCGTGCCGGTTTGCTGCTGAAATTCTCTTGGCGGTTGAGCAGTCGCTTTTGTGAT
>JANXLS010000145.1 GCA_025355035.1 Planctomycetota bacterium
AGCGGTTTTCAAATGTCTGAAGACAAATCTGCTTGCGGCGGGCTGCGCGGTACTTCGTCAGACTCGCTTAACGTAGTCTCCAAATACGTTTCGCTCGTCTTCCTCGTCCCGCTTGCCCGGCGCGGCGCATCTTTGTCTCCAACCATTTGAAAAACGCTCTAGTGGAATTCTTCCATCAAGGATTTCGCTCGGTCTGCGATCTTGGTCCCCGGGTAGCGCGTAATGACGGCTTGGCATCCCTGGATAACGGTTAGAATTCCTGCGGCGTTTTGTTTTCGGAATACTTCATCCTTCGGGTTCTTCTCGCCCCGAACCGGCTTCAGCTTTTCATGATAGTCCTGAACGAGTTTCCACAGTTTTTCGCCTTCGATTTCTTTTACAACCGCTGGATCTTTCCGCATCGCGGCAACTTGCTCCGTCGATTTCTTGCCGATGTCGTCACCCGAAAACTGTACAGCCAGGTGTTCGAACTTTGTCAACGAAACGAGCGGTTCGTCGGCTTTCTTTTCAATCGCCCCTTCGAGTTGCTCGGTTCCGGAATTGTGCAACGCGTCGTACATCATCGTCGCTTCAGCGACTTCGACTGCATCTTTGCTAGCCTTCTTCGTGGTGAGCGTCTTCAGAACGCTGCCCAATCCGATGCCGGATTTGATCTGCATCGCCAGCGGTGAGAGCTTTGTATACGGGCCGGGACCGGCCATGGCGGCTCCGCATTCTTTTACGGCAGTGGCGACGCGCTTTTCCAGTTCCGCTCCGCGAAGTCCTTTTTCGGCGATCAGATTTCCATCGGCACCGAAGAGGAATCCGTGTGGAATGCCGGTTACGACGGCACCCTTCAAATTCCCGCCGGTTGTGGTTTCGAACTCTGCGCTCTTGGCTTTTACCATCGTGTTGATGTCGGTGTCGGAGGAGTTTTGTCCTTCGATCGCGATGATTTCAAAACCTTCGGAGACATGCTTCTTATAGGTGGACGCCCAACTGGGCATCTCTGCAACGCACGCCCCTCAGTGAGTCCCCCAGTACACGACGTAGACAACTTTGCCCTTCAAATCTTTTTGAGTGAGGTTCGGACCGCTGACGTGCTTGCCGATCGTGAGATCGGTGAGCGTCATGCCGAACGCCGGCACACACGCCACAAGTATCGCCAAAATGAGGCAACGCATGGTTTCAACTCCTAAATGGATGACGACTTCAGGCCGCCATTCCGATATGAAATCGCTACGACTACAATTACATGTTGTCGAAATAGACGAATTACGCGCTGACAATGCTGCATGATAATCGATTTTGCGCCTTTTATTCAAGTGGATTCGCAAAACACGTAACAGTTTAGTGTGCCACGGCTTAGTTGTACCTATCAAAGCCATGGCAAATTGAAAAGGGGTATTCAGTTTACTTGCCGCCCCAGCGATTCGTCAAATCATGATCGATTTGCAGATGATCCAACACCCGAGCGACGACGAAATCGACCATTTGGTCAATGTGGACAGGCCTGTTGTAAAAACCGGGACTCGCAGGCAGAACGATCACGCCGAGTTCGGAGAGCGTCAGCATGTTTCTCAGATGGATCGTCGAATACGGCGTTTCACGCGGGACGACGATCAGGCGGCGGCGTTCTTTGATCATCACGTCTGCGGCGCGTTCAATCAAGTTATCCGAAATGCCATGCGCGATCGCGGCGACGGAGCCCATCGAACAGGGAACGATGGCCATCGCTTCAATTTGAAAACTGCCGGACGCGACTGCGGCAGCCACGTTGTCGTGATGGTGATAAACCAATTTTGCGGTGGGCTGCAATCC
>JANXLS010000245.1 GCA_025355035.1 Planctomycetota bacterium
GTGACGGAATTGGAATTGAAGAACTTGGAAAACAAGACTCAGGAATTCCAAATCAAGGTACTGAACGAACGCGCTCGCCAAGCGTCTGCCGCGTTGAAGAAGGGCGACAATAAGTCGTTGCTTGAAATTCTTGATTTCAAAAATTAATTTACGAAAGGAATCCAATTCATGCGCACGTTTTCTAAAGTAACGATGGCTTGTTTGGTTATGACTGTCGTCTTTGCGATGACTGGCTGCAACAAACACAGAGACGAAGAGTACGTCGTTGTTCAGGCAGGCCCGCCGCCGCCGCCGTACGTAATCCTCGAAGACAAGGCGAAGGGTGTTTCCTACGCTGTGCTTCAAGAAGGTAGTGTGACGACGAAAGAAATCGACGGCTGGAAAGCGTTGAGCCCAGAGTTTTTCACGAAGCTCAGCAATATCACGGTCACGGCTCCGGCTCCGGACACAATGGCACACCCGGGCTTCAGCTACCACGTCCCGGCTATCGAAGCGAGCAAGCTTTATCCGGAACGCAAGATGGCGACGATTTCGACGGGCAGCCTGGTTCCGAAAGAATTGAATGGCTGGGTAGCAATCAGCCATGAAACGCTCGAAAAGTTGGCCAAAGATTTCATGACGACGAAGTAATTTGGATGGCGAAATTGGAATTTAACGAAAAACGCCGCGAGTGATCGCGGCGTTTTTTATGCGGGGATGTCGCTCCGGGGAAAAGCGGCGGCGTGTTGATTCGGGCGACGATAGAGGTACACTGAAGCGATGAAAGACGACGCCAAACTCACCGGTGATGCCCCTGTGGGCACTCAATCGCACAAAGAAGAACACGGCTTGGAAGAGCTTTATCGCGACGTGATCTTCGAGCACTACCGACGCCCGCACAACAAGCGCGCGATCGACGGCGCGCAGATCGTCACGAAGGGCAACAATCCGGTCTGCGGCGATCGCGTGACGGTATACGCGAAGATCGACGCGGACGGGCGGATCGAGGACGTGGGCTTCGACGGAAAAGGCTGTGCAATCTGCATCGCCAGTTCCTCCCTGATGACCGAAGCTGTGCAGGGTAAGACGCTGGATGAAGCCGGGAAGATCAGCGATCATTTCAAGGCGATGATGCGCAACGAAGTACCCTTCGAAACGCCGGAAGGGCTGCCGGATATGGAGGCGCTGGAAGGGGTTCGAAAATTTTCAGTGCGCGTGAAGTGCGCGACACTGTCGTGGACAACGCTGAAGAACGGGATCGTGGAATACAAAGCGGGCCATGGCGAGAGCGAAACCGAGGAACGCTGCGACCTGTAACGCGGTTTGAAGGATTCACGTTTCTCCGCAAAACGCCGATAATGATAGAGGCCTACAGGGCGAATTCGTCCGTGGAGGCCTTCTATTATCGGGCGGAGAAAAGCGTGATGGACTGGGGCGTGGGCGTCGACGGCGGCATTCTGTTCTTCCTGATTCTTCACACGTTCCTCGGATGGCGGCGCGGGCTGGTGTGGCTTGCTGCGGGTGGGCTGAGCGTCGGATTGGGCGTGGGCCTGGGGCTGTTGTTTTCGCCAATGATCGGCGTGTATGCGCTAGAGCGCGTGACGACCAATCCGCTGCATGCGCGGCTCGTGGGTTTTCTGGCGGTTTTCGGATTGGTGGGATTTTCACTGCGCATTCTCGCTGCTGCGGTCATTGTTCATTCGGAAAAAGGGCTACCATCTGACGAGCGGGATCGGCGTCGAAAGCGCGACCGGATTTTCGGTGGAATATTTGGCGCGTTCAAAGGATTGGTACTGGCAGCGATCATGATCGCTACCAGCGTTGCGTTTTTTCCGGACAGCGCGGCGTGGAAAAAATCGCATCTGGCGGGCGTGTTTGCGACAACCGGATCGCGCCTGCTTCCGAGCGGCGCGGTGCAGGAATTGCGCGTGTGGGCGAAGCAGCATGTGGCGAGTATGACGGAGTATGAGAAGTAGAAGTTGCGTTTTTGCAGGTGCAGATTACTTGAGATTTTTCATATTAGACCCATGCGAGTACTTCGTCTTTGATGTGGTGGAGGCGAATGATTTTTGGGATTTCAGACTCCGTGTCAAAATGGCAACGAAGAGCGTCGGCGATCATAATTTTTAATTCAGCGATGGTTTCCGCTTGAGTCGTAATTCCGTGACAGAGCGCACGAGCAATGTAGCCGCCATCTATTTCGTCTTCTTGAATGACAAATACGATTTTCGACATAAACCGTCCACAAAGGCCTGAGCTTGATTACTACGACAATCGCTTCGAAAGCAATCCCTCATCACTCTGACTTTCGATCGCGCCAAACGCTACTATCATTTCAGTAAAGCAATATGACTCAGGATGCCCTTGTGCACATGACTGGATCCCAACTCCGCGCACACGACACCTCCGCGCTCTGGCACCCGTTCACTCAAATGAACGAGTACGCCGCCGAATCCCCGGCCCCGCCGATCATCGTCGGCGCCGACGGCAACTGGCTGATTGCATCCGACGGCAAGCGTTATCTCGACGCCAACTGCGGCTATTGGTGCCTTGTGCTGGGATGCAGGCCGACTGTTATCGAAGACGCCATCCGCGCGCAGCTCGATTGCTTTTCGCATTCCACGCTGCTTGGCATATCTCACGCTCCGGCGATTGAACTCGCGGCGCTTCTCGTCGAATTGGCCGGCCCACCCTTTGGCCATGTCTTTTTCGCAGACTCCGGCTCCGAAGCCGTCGAAGCGTCGCTCAAAATGGCGTATCAATATTGGCAGCACAAAGGCCAGCCGCAACGCTCCGAATTTCTGGCACTGGGTGAAGCCTATCACGGTGACACGCTGGGCGCTGTCGCTGTCGGCGGCGTCGATCTTTTTCACGCCGCGTTCAAGCCGCTGCTCTTCCCCGTCCGCCGCGTCCCGCCATCGCACTGCTACCGTTGCCCGTGGGACCGGAAGCGCGAGACCTGCGCGCTCGAATGCGCCGCTGCGATGGAGCAAGCGATCGAAGCTCATCACGCCACACTGGCCGCCGTCGTGATCGAGCCGTTCGTCCTC
>JANXLS010000253.1 GCA_025355035.1 Planctomycetota bacterium
AGAAAAAGCAGAGTAAAAGATGTGCGAATTTGTAAATGAATATTAAAAAGGGAATTATAACTTAGGTCGGATAATACAAAACAATGAGCGCAGAAAAAGCAAAAACAAATTATAGAAAATTCGTCATCTGGTTCTGGATACTATTTGCAGGCCCCGTTCTGGGACTTTTGTTATTTGTGATCGGGGTTATTCTTTTTTCTGATCTGCCTGATACCCAAGAATTGCAAAACCCAAGAACCTTTTTAGCTACAGAGGTATACTCGAGCGACATGAAAGTGTTAGGGAAATACTATGCTGAAAACTTAACATTCGTTCGGTTTTCATGTTAGACCTTCAGCCGCAGTTCAAATCGCGCGCCCGGTTTGTTGTCGGCGCGCTTCGCCAATTCGATGCGTCCGTTGTGATCTTCAATAATTCGGCTGGCAATGGAAAGCCCCAACCCTGTCCCTTTTCCCGCTGCTTTAGTCGTAAAAAACGGTTCAAAAATTCGTCCTGTCAACTCTTGAGGAACGCCCGGACCGTTGTCTTCAACGGCCAGCATGATCGTTCCGCCTTCTTCCGCGCGCGTCTGCAATGTCACGCACGGATCGTCTTTGACGTCCGCCATTTCAATCGCGTCAGCCGCATTCGTCACGAGATTCACCAGTACCTGTTCCAATTCGTTCGCTGCCGCGTTGATGCGGGGCAGTTCAGGAATGGCCAGATCCAGGCGCATCGAAATCCCGCGCATCCGCAGACTGTGCGACATCAGATCGCGAACGCGCGAGGCCAGTTCGTTCGGCGTGATCTCGGATTTTCCGCTTCCGGACTTGCGTGAAAAATCGAGCAGGCTTTGCACGATCTTCTTGCAGCGCCGGGCCTGATCTTCAATAGCAATCAATTCGCGCGGGGCCCCCGCACCGTTCTTGAAATCTTCTATTAGAATTTGTGCGTACCCCAATACTGTTCCCAGCGGCGTGTTCAATTCATGCGCGACTCCCGCCGCAAGATTACCGAGCGCGTTCAATTTTTCCGCGTGCGACAGTTGTTTTTCGAGCGAACTCCTTTCTGTGACGTCGCGCGACACCACGACGAGGCCCATCGGCGCACTTGCTCCGTCGTGCACGGCACTGACTGTGTTCTCGAAGGTTCGTCCCTTCAATTCGACTTGCGTTCGGCGCGGCACGAGCGGCGGATTCAGTTCCGGTTTCTCCTGCGGCTTTGGCGCGTCGGCACCCAACAAGGCCAGCGTCGCCGGACACAACATGCCGCCTTTCGACAGCGCTTCATCCAAACACGCTGACGGATTGCCGAACGGGCAGCTTTCCTTTGCAAGTTCTTCAGCCGTTTTCGGTTTGTCAGATGCAATCATGCTGGGAGCAACGGGCGGATGATCGTGATGATGCTGCAATAAATTTTCGCCGCCCGTCGGGCCGTGGCAATACGTCTCGCCCATCGCCGGATCGTTGCAACCGGTTTGTTTGAGCGTGTCTTTCAAAGCCAGCAGCGCGCTCTTTTGTGCCGCAGAATTGGCGAGGAGCACTTTGCCATGAAGATCGACGACGACAACGCCTTCGTCCATGCACTCCAAAATCGCTCGCGCGCGCTGATGCTCGGACGCCAGTTTCTTCTCCGCCGATGCCAGCATGACAACACGGTCCGCGAGATCTGCGTTCAGGCGTCGGACATCGCGCGAACTGGAACGCAAGCGATCCATGATCGCCGTTACGAGATACACCGAAATGGTGAGCGTCGTTCCGAACGCAAATACAATCCCGAAGCGACCCAGCGACGAATGCCCGTTGTCGCCAGTCAATCCGCGCACCGGCCAACTGAGCCCCATTTGCTCGCAGATGCCAAGAATCGCTACGATCCCCGCTGTCATTAGCGCGACGCTGTACGCCTGTTTACGCTCCAGCAAAATCCCGGCAATGACGACGTGAAAAATGAAGTAAAAGATGAACGGGTTCGCCAGCGCACCGGAGAAAAAAATCAGCGTCCCAAGGCCAACAACGTCGACGGTGATCTGTAAGAGTGCTTCTGCTGAAAGCGCACGCAGCGTTCGGACCGGCACGCGCGCATGCAGCCCAAGAAACCCGAAGTTCATCACCGCCATTGCCGTCGTGATCAACGCCAGCGGCCAGGCCGATTCCAGATAATTCAGCGCTCGCGCGCCAAGCACCGCCACCGTCACGCTCGCCAACGCCACCCATCGCAAATTCAGCAGCCATCGCAACCGCTCGCTGAGTTCGTCCCGTCGCTGCAGCTCGTCCCCGCTCAGATCGATACTCGTTGTTGATTCACTCATGTGTGCATTATCGGGTTTCAATACGCGCTTGCAAGCAACGGCGGGGTGATTGCCAAATTGAGATAGTCTGGTGCGGACTGTCCGCCTTTCGTCTCCCTCCGCCAATAATCGCGTGACTTGGAGCGAAACCGTGCTAACTTTCTGTGAAGGTGTTTTGTCGCCAGCGTTTTGTATGGCGAAAATCGATTCGTTTCCCTGCTGAAAAGTCAACCATGGCTGTCCCTAAAGCGCGCGATCTTAAACTTTCCTCCCACCGTGAAAAAGTCGTTCTTGTCGGCGGCTATCGTCCCGGCGATTTGCTTCCCGGCGAAGAACCGTTGGAAGAACTCGAGCGACTCGCCGAAACGGCTGGCGCGCAAGTTGTGGCGAAGGTCGTTCAGAACATTAAAGAGGTCACGCCGGCGACGTTCATCGGCAAAGGCAAATGCCAGGAAATCAAGCAACTCGCCACTCAACTCGGCGCGAAATGTGTGCTCTTCGATCACGACCTCCTGCCCGGACAGGGCAAGAATCTCGACGAAGCGACCGGCCTCAAAGTGATGGATCGCACCGAATTAATTCTCGACATCTTTGCCAGCCGGGCGCGTTCCCGCATGGCGATGGTCCAGGTCGGCATCGCTCTGCTCAACTACCGTCTGCCCCGTTTGAAGCGCTTGTGGACGCATCTCGAACGCCAAGAAGGCGGCATCGGCATGCGCGGCGGTCCCGGCGAAAAGCAGATGGAAGTCGATCGACGCAAGATCGAAAAACAGATCGACGATCTCAAGCACGAATTGAAGGAAATTGAAGGTCGCAAGGAACGCATGGTCCGCTCGCGCGCCAAAGACAATTACATGGTCTCACTCGTCGGTTACACGAACGCGGGCAAGAGCACGTTGATGCGCTCGCTGACTGGCGAGCAGGTTCTCGTTCAAGACAAACTTTTCGCGACGCTCGACACCAAGACCAGCATGCTGAAACTCGGTGGTGGAAATCACGTTCTGCTTTCGGACACCGTTGGTTTCATCCGCCGCCTTCCGCATCATCTCGTTGCCAGCTTCCACGCAACGCTTCAAGAAGCAATGAGCGCCGATCTGCTGCTGCATGTCGCCGACGCCTCCTCTCCGCATGTTCGAGGACAAATGGATTCCGTAAATTCGGTGTTGAAGGAAATCGGCTGCGGCAAGACGGAAACGATTCTGGTCTTCAACAAAATCGATGCGATCAAGCCCGAACACGAACTCGATTTCAATGTGCTGAAACACGAACACGTCGAAGCTGTCCCAGTGTCCGCGTTGCATGGCGAAGGACTGGATCGCTTGCGTAACGAAATCCGCGAACGCGCGCGCGACGACGCCATGCCGCTTTCGATTTCTGTCCACGCCGGAGAAGGAAAAATGCTGGCGTTCCTCGCGACGCACTTTTTCGAAGACTCGCGCGAAATGGACGGCGAAAACGTGATTCTGCACGGCCGAGCGTCACGCGAAGTTCTGGAAAAAATGTTGACCTCGCCCGCGTCTGTTCGCTTCTTGAAAGGCTGGCCGAAATAATTGTGGGGGGATGACGTTCCCGTCCGCCTACTATTTGAGCGGTTTTCAAATGTCTGAAGACAAATCTGCTAGCGGCGGGCTGCGCATCTTTGTCTCCATCCATTTGAAAAACGCTCTAACGGTAGATCGTCCAGTCCACTTCGGAAAAAATGTTGTCACGCCATTCCAGGTCGCTAAGCCACGGTTCTTCGACGCGCTTTTCCATCAGTTGAAGATACAGGCCATTGAAGCGGTGCAGGTGATCCTTCGTGCGCTTCTCGGCGTAAGCGACCATCGTTCCTGTGGTGATGATGAAAGCCCAATCGCTGGACTGCGCCAGCAGCAATTCGCGTGCGGCTTGTTTCAGTGCGCGTTCTTCCAATTCGTTCGGGGCGATAAAATGGTTCGCGAGCTCGTTCATACGCGTTTCGGCGGCGTGAAGGTGGCGGTAGATCCAATCGTTGCCATTGTTCAACCAGACTTCGTAATAGCCTTTGTCGCCCCACGAACTCGCGCTCGGTTCAATGATCTGCTGGCGCGGAAACTTTTCGAGAAAACGCAGCGGCGTCGTCAATGCAATGTCGC
>JANXLS010000286.1 GCA_025355035.1 Planctomycetota bacterium
CGACTTGCGGGCGTGGGGTTGGAGCAGCGTAGGAGAGGGTGGATTGAACGTGGGCCGCTGGATGATGACGACGATGGAGTTCAGCAACGGCGGACCGCTGAAACGCGACGTGTCGGTCTACCCTTACAGCGAATTGAACAACTCGATCCTTACCGGGGAAGTTGGCATGGGGTCCGATGGTTACATGGACACGGGCGAGGTGTGGACGAAAACATGCGGGCCGTGGTTCATTTATTTAAATCATGTTCCCGATTCCATAAAGGTTGCCAAGCAAGCCGCAGACATGCTTTTTGCCGATGCACAAAAGCAGGCCGCCGCTGAGGAAAAAGCGTGGCCCTACAGTTGGTTCAACCATGCGGGTTTCGTGCCCGCGTCGGGTCGTGGCGTAGTGCAAGGCAAGTTCGTGATCAAAGACAGTGGCAATCCGAATGCCTCGGCTGCCGGGATTTGGGTGGGTCTCCAAAAGCAACCGCAGACTTACAAAGGTTTTTATGATTTTCAAAAATGGTCGAAGACGTATCAATGGTGGGTAAAGACCGATGCGGACGGAAACTTTAGCATCCCGCATGTTATCGCCGGCGAAAATTATCTGCTATGGGCGTTTGGGCCGGGTGCGGCTGGCACTTTTCTGTCACAGAAATTGTCCGGTGGAAATCCTCCCTTTGAATGCAACATTCCAGCGGAACCTTTTACTGTCGCAGTGAAAGCCGGTGAGACACGACAACTCGGCACAGTTACATGGACGCCAGTCCGCGTGGGGGCGACGGTCTTTGAACTGGGGACGCCAAATCGCAAGTCGGACGAGTTCCGGCATGGAGAAGATTATTGGGCACCCGGCACACCGCCGAAGCTGGGTTATCTGACTCCCATTTGGGGCGGACAAATGGAGTTCCCTGTGGATTTTCCAAACGGCTTGACTTACACAGTAGGTAAGAGCCAATGGGCGAGAGATTGGAATTATGTCTTGCCCGCGATGGCGGACGCGACCGGACAATACCAGCCTTGCAGCGGCACGATCACGTTCAATCTGGCGCAACCACCTGTGAATGGAGCACTGGCATCCATCTATCTCGCCCTGGCCGGAAACGATGGCGACAAGATCATCATCCGGGTCAACGACACGAATCTTGCCGAAGCCAAAGACGTGACGGCCACGCCCCATGCGCTCACGCCCGCCGGTTTCGCTCCCGCGTATTCCGACACCAGCAGCATTCATTTCAGCGATCATGGTCCGTTCTGCGACGAGCGTATTACATTCCCCGCCCATTTATTGCACGCGGGAAAGAACACGCTGACGATCACGATGGATTCGAGAAAGATGGTTTCCTTCCTCATGGTGGATTATCTCCGTTTGGAACTGACACGCTTCGCGCCGCCTTCGCCAGAGAACGTTAGCGTCCATGCCGGCAACAACCGCCTGTTGGTAAGTTGGCCCGTCGTGCCGGGAGCTACGCGCTACACGGTTCTGCGCACCAAGCCCGCGGGCGGATATGACGAGATCGCAACTGACCTGACCGGCCCGGTGAGCGGCAGCGGACCGAGCAAAGTTATGTTTGTCGACACCACGGCTGTCAATGGGACAACATATGGTTATGCGGTGCGCTCCGGCAACGTCAGCGGATACAGCTTCAACTCGTCGCCCAGCGCCGAGGTTGCACCCAAGGCAGAACTCTCTATAAGCGCGCCGGTTGCGCCAACGGGATTGACTTTGACCGACTCGGGACACCATAGAGTTGCCTTGAGTTGGACCGCATCGCCGGGAGCGAACTACTACAATGTCTGGCGCACGACGCTCCACACCGATGGCGTCGGCGGCTCTTACCCTTTGCGGACGATTCTTCTGGATGACGTCACGACGGGCACGAATTACATGGACAATTCGCCGACGGACGGGCGGGAGTACAGCTATCATGTGACGGCGACCAGCTCGGCTGAAACGAGCGTTCCATCGAATTCTGTAACTGCGAAACCATTACCACTCGCGCCCACGACAGCCCCGGAATCGCTCGTTGGAAAATGGACCAAGACGCGCAATGGCAACGCGATCACGCTGAGTTGGTCGCCGGTGCCGGGCGCGACGGGATATGTGATCTATCGAACAACCGGAGCCAACACGACCTTCTATTGGCCTGAGAACTTTTTGACAGCCCTTGTCGAAGCCACTTACACCGATCAGGGTAATACGGACAAAAATGCGAAAGTAAAAGGTTTGGATAGAACCGTGGATTACTCATATCGAGTAACAGCCGTGAATGCAGGCGGAATCTCCCCGTCGGCTACTGTCCACGTGGCGGGCGCTAAATAGACCCAACGCCCGTATCGCGGCGATGCGAACGCGCTATTGCGTCCGCTCCCACCGGCCTTTCTTGAAACCCGGTTCAATGCCGCGTGCTTTTCGATCAAGGGCACACGCCTTCGACGCCTTCGACCGAGACTTCGTGGTGAGCGCCTCGCGTTGCCGCGTGATAACCTCTGACACAACAGTCGGCAGCGCCAGGCGCAAGCTGCCCTCGACGCCGATATACTCGATGAAGATCGTATCGCCCGACTCCTTTTGCCGGTACGTTTGGACAATGAAGGTCTGAGAAAGTTCCAACACTTTCGACAGCGCGCGCACCGTTGCGGCTTTCGTGGTCAGAAGAGCCTGTCGCACAAACCCGTTCTTCATTCGCAGCTTGACAGCCGAGTATACTATCGGGCGGGGGCATTTCGGGATAGCGCATGAACTACAATTTCAAGCCGTGGGGTGCATAACCGGACTTGCGCGCTCATCAAGCCACAGAACGCAGCGGCTTGTGGCGTGCCGCGCGGTAGGGGCGGGGCATGTTCCACAGGCGCTCTTCTCGATTGTCCTGGCA
>JANXLS010000302.1 GCA_025355035.1 Planctomycetota bacterium
CTTTATCCGCTGCATCCCGGCTTCGCGTTCATGGAAGGCGACGCCTGGCTGCTGATGGACGAGCCGTCTAAAGCCTGCGGGTGCTATGGGTCCGCCTATGAAATCGACATGCGCATCAACGACCCGAACGTCTGCATCGCAGCAATTTACTATGACCCGCGTCCCGGCATTTCGTCCCGGCACGGCCTTGACACCGTCGTGCTGGAGTCATTGAAGACGCACTACGCGTCGACGGTCGTCCGCGAAAATCCAAAGTACTTCCTCGGTTTTCTCGCGCGACAAGCCTGCGCGACCGCAAACGTGCTGAATGAAATTCAAAAGAGAGGATCGCGAATCGAATCTCAATCGCACGCGGCAGACTTCCGAAAAAGTCTGCGAGAAATCACCTCCGAAATGTCAGGCGTTCCGGCCGACTTATCCGCCCGAGCACACGCCGCTTTTCTCTGCGCGATATGCGTGAAAAACGCCACGCCGCAAGAAGTAGCCACTGTATTAAAAGACGTCGAATCCACCGCCCGAAAACTGCAACTCGAATCCATGCGCCACGACCATCCCGGCACAGTACCGCGCCTCTTCAACGACTTGATCGGAAAATAATGCATCGCGCTTAATTCTCGACCAGACCAACCCATCGCGTGCGTGTGCTCGGAACATACGCCGCGAGTTTCTCAAAGAGAACATCAGGATCGTTCGCATCCATTAGTAACACGCGATCATCCGCGCGAACAAATCGCTCTTCAACCGCATGATCGAGCAATGCCAGAAGCGGATCGTAATACCCCGCCGTATTCAACACCGCACACGGCTTCGAATGAATCCCGAGCTGCGCCCACGTCAGAATTTCGCACAACTCCTCAAACGTCCCGAGCCCGCCCGGCAGCGCGATAAACCCGTCAGCCAATTCAGCCATCTTCGCCTTGCGTTCATGCATCGACTGGACGACATGCAGTTGCGTCAACCCATCGTGTTTCAATTCGTGTGTGGCCAACTCTTCCGGAATCACGCCGATCACGTCACCGCCCGCCGCCAACGCTGCGTCCGCCACCGTCCCCATCAGCCCCGTTCGCCCACCGCCATAAACCAGCGCGACGCCCTTCCGAGCCAGCACCACCCCCATCGCGCGCGCAGCCTCAATGTACTCTGGTCGCTTCCCAACACTCGACCCGCAGAACACACAAATCCGTTTCATGATTGATTCCCAGGAAAGACGCAATCTACTCCACGATCTCCCACCCATTCGTCCCGGCAATCGTGCGCAACCGTTGGTCCGGACAAACTACCACCGGGTGTCCAACCGCG
>JANXLS010000330.1 GCA_025355035.1 Planctomycetota bacterium
CGACTTGCCCGTGATTCCCAGAGACAACGGTGACAACATCGCCGACATGTTCGGCGACGCCAACGTCTTTGTCGCCGGAGAGCGGGTCGATGTGGGCCTCGAAAACATCGGCGACGACATCGTCGGCCCCGTCTCCAACCGCTTGATCTTCTGCGTGATCGAAGTTCCCGTCTTCGACTGCGACGCGTTCGGATTGTCCAGCAACATGCTGCCCAAGCCGGTCAATTCAATTTGCGCGTCACCGCCCAGTTCCTTCGTGTTGCGCGAAATCGCCGCATTAATATCGCGCCACGTGCTCACGTAATGACAAATCTTGCACTCGCTGACGCGCTCCAACTCTTCCATCATGTCCTGATTGATCGGTCCCGCCGCGATAATGATGATCACGCGCTCGATCTTGTCGACTGCAATGAATTGGTATTCGTTGTACATGCGCTCCGGAAAGAGATTGAACACTTCCGGCGGGATCGTGAATTGGCTCGCTGACAAAAACGGCAGATTGAAATGCTGAATGATCGCCTGTGCGATTGCCTCTTCGCTGACGAAGCCCAGCTGCACCAGCGCCTCGCCCAGGAAAAGATTGTTCCGGCGCTGCTCTTCCAGCCCGATTCGGACTTTATCTTCATTCACCAACCCCGCCGCCACCAGCAATTCGCCGAGGCGTATCTTTGGGGTTCTGGATGCTCGAGCCACGGGCCTATCCTCCTGAAACTACGGTTCAAAGTTCAAGGTTCAACGTTTAACTTTACGACATAACAACTTTAAACTTCAATCCGAAAACGTCGATCCGCCTATTAAACATTGTATTAAATCATCTTCGCACGAATTAGCCTTGCCGTTAACTTTGAACCGCCGTTACACCGTTTGGAACGTCTTTTTCATGTCTTCGAGATTGTGTGTGTATTGCAATGCAATCTCATACGTGATTTTTCCACCTTTGTACAATTCCAATAGCGATTGATTCATCGTCCGCATGCCCGTCTTCGTTCCAGTCTGGATCGTCGAATAAATCTGATGAACCTTGTCGTCACGTATGTTCGCCCGAATCGCATCGTTCGGAATCATGATTTCGCAACACAGGGTTCGCCCTTTTCCGCTCGCCGTCGGCAGCAACTGTTGACAGAAAACGCCTTCCAACACGAACGACAATTGCGTGCGAATCTGATTCTGCTGCTCGCCCGGGAACACGTCAATGATGCGGTTGATCGTCTGAACGCAGTTGGACGTATGCAATGTCGCGAACGTCAAATGCCCCGTTTCAGCCAGCGTCAACCCCAATTCGATCGTTTCGCGATCGCGCATTTCGCCGATCAGTACCACGTCCGGATCTTGCCGCAAAACGTGTTTCAACGCATGCGCAAACCCGTGCGTGTCAGGCCCGACTTCACGCTGATTGACAAGACACATCTTGTTGCGATGCACGAATTCGATCGGATCTTCAATCGTGATAATATGGTACTGCCCAGTCGTATTGATGAAATCGACCATCGAGGCCAGCGTCGTCGATTTTCCGGAGCCCGTCGATCCCGTCACCAGAATCAACCCCTTCGGCAAATTGCACAACTTCTTGCATATGTCGCCCGGAACCCCCAGCTTTTCAAAACTCGCGATTTCATACGGAATAACGCGAATCGCCGTTCCCACCGCACCGCGCTGATAAAACACATTTACACGGAATCGCCCGATGCCCGAAATACCGAAGCTCATATCAAGCTCCTTCTCGGATTCAAACTTCGCGATCT
>JANXLS010000390.1 GCA_025355035.1 Planctomycetota bacterium
CAAGATCATCGCGGGCTACCATCAATTCCACGCGGTCAATGCGGCCGTCAATGAAACCGTCCGCGCCAGCGGCATGATTGACACCAGCATCGTGAGCGAAGATCCAGGCGCGTATTGGAGCGGGCGGATGCACGGCGGCAAATCCGGTGACCGCCGCGCTGGTGTGGTGTGGCACACACAGGGATCAGGCAAGAGCTTTTCGATGCTTTTCTACGCCGCCCGCGTCGTGCGCCATCCGGCCATGCGCAACCCGACCCTGGTGGTGCTGACTGACCGAAACGATCTCGACGATCAGCTCTTCGGACAATTCCAACGCTGCCACGAATTGCTGCGCCAGATGCCGGTGCAGGCGCAGTCGGTGGATCATCTGCGAACGCTGCTCCACGTTGCCAGCGGCGGCGTGGTGTTTACGACGATCCAGAAATTCATGCCCGAGGTCAAGGGCGAGCGAATGAAGTTGTTGTCGGATCGTCAGAACATCGTGGTCATCGCCGACGAAGCGCATCGCAGTCAATACGATTTAATCGACGGCCTGGCGCGCAACCTTCGCGACGCATTGCCGAACGCCTCGTTCATCGGCTTCACCGGAACGCCGATCGAAAAGAACGATGCCAACACGCGGGCGATTTTCGGCGATTACATCAGCATCTACGACATCCAGCGCGCCGTAACGGACGGTGCGACAGTGCCGATTTATTACGAAAGCCGGATCGCCAAGCTGGCGCTTAATGCGGCGGAGCTGCCGAAGATCGACGATGAATTTGAGGACATCACTGAGGGGGAAGAGGAGACGCAAAAACAGAGGCTCAAGAGCAAATGGGCGGCCCAGGAAGCGCTGGTGGGCAATCCGAAACGCATCAAGCGCGTGGCCGAAGACCTTGTCCAGCATTACGAGCGCCGACTCGAAGCCATGGACGGTAAGGCAATGATCGTCTGCATGAGCCGCCGAATCTGTGTCGATCTGTACAACGTGATCATCAAATTTCGCCCCGATTGGGCCAGCACGCCGGACGACGATGTCGAAGGCGAATCGAAACGAAAATGCGTGGTGAAGATCGTCATGACGGGAAGCGCAGATGATGGCCCTGAATGGCAGTCGCACATTCGAAACAAGACGCGGCGGCGGGAGCTGGCAACCCGATTCAAAGATAGCAAAGATCCATTCCGCATTGTAATTGTCCGCGACATGTGGCTGACAGGCTTCGACGCCCCGTGTTTGCACACGATGTACGCCGACAAGCCGATGAAGGGCCATGGCCTAATGCAGGCTATCGCCCGCGTGAACCGAGTCTTCCGGGATAAGCCAGGCGGGTTGATCGTTGATTATCTTGGGCTGGCCGATCAACTGAAGCACGCGCTGGCGACGTATACTGAGAACGGCGGCCAGGGAACGCCGAGCGTCGATACCGCCCAAGCCATTGAAGTGATGCAGGAAAAGTACGACATAACTGGCCAGATCATGCACGGCTTCAATTGGGGTAAATGGATGACTGGCACGCCCGGCGAACGTCTGGGTTTGATCCCGGCCGGGCAGGAGCATGTTTTACGGCAGGAAGATGGGAAGCAGCGCTTCGTCAAGGTGGTGACAGACCTTTCCCGCGCCTTTGCCTTGTGCGCGGCTTCGGATGAAGCGATCGAACTGCGCGACGACATCGCCTTCTTTCAGGCAATCAAGGCGCAGCTCGCAAAGACCTCTGGTTCGCAGCGATCGCCGGACGAACTGGATCACGCCGTGCGACAGCTCGTCGCGAAAGCGATCATGGCCGACGAGGGCATCATCGACGTGTTCACCGCAGCCGGTTTGAAAAAGCCGGACATCAGCATTTTGTCCGATCAGTTCCTGACCGAAGTCCGGGGCCTGAAACATAAGAACGTCGCAGCGGAACTGCTGGCCAAGCTGCTCAAGGACGAAATCAAAACTCACTCGACCCGGAATCTGGTGCAGAGCCGCCAGTTCAGTGAGATGCTCAAAACCACTTTGAACGCGTACCACAACCGCGCCATCGCCACGCAGGAGATTATCGAGGAACTCATCAAGCTGGCGAAACAAATGAGTGAGGCATCGAAGCGCGGCCAGGAGCTGGGTCTCAATGAAGATGAAGTCGCGTTCTACGATGCGCTCACCGCCAATGAGAGCGCCGTAAAGGCGATGGGCAACGACGAACTGAAGGTCATTGCCGCCGAGCTGGTCAC
>JANXLS010000429.1 GCA_025355035.1 Planctomycetota bacterium
CCGGGGCCTTCTATTGGAAACGCATCCAAGGCCCTGGCAAACAGGCCATGCGCCGCGAATTCAAAGCCGCGTGTTGTGAACGCGGCTTCAATCAGGGCAAGTCACCCGAAGCCTTCAATCGCGCCATGATCCGGCATGTCGGCAAATGCGCCCGCCCCGCCCGCACGGTCAGCGTCGTAATCAATGAACGCAAACACCAGCTGGCCGATTACCTACTCTCGATCGTCGCCCCGGTCGAAACGACCGGCATCAAAGGCTTCGGGCTGCACTTCGAAAACCACACCTGGCAAGACCAGCTGGCCACGATCCGGGGCGCGCTGCGTTCTGAAAAGGTCCAAGCCACAATCCAGCAAATCTACGGCAGCGTCCCCTGCGAAAAGTTCGTCGATAAGCTGTTTCGTGAACGTCACGGCGTTGCGAATAAGCTCGATATCGCGTCCGACAAGCTCCGTTCCGAATTACACCGCACGACCGGCATTCAAGCCAACTGGGCGGGCGAATTCTTCTATATGGACGCCACGCGCCTTCCGATCTTCGTCAACGGCGCATGGGGCAAAATGCGCAAAGACGCATCCATGTCGCACTGGCTTCACGCGATCACGGATGACCGCAGCCTCTTTTCCCTGCTGTACTGCCACGCACTACCGTCTGAAACCGCCGGTTGGGATTATGCGATGGTCAGTTTCTTTGAACGCCTGGGCTATGCGCCTCCGTTCATCTACACAGACAACGCCAGTAAGCTCGCCCATGACCTGTATCAACAAAAGTACGGTGCCGACTGCACTCTCGGCGACGGCTTGCGACTGGCCGTCGCGTTGGGCGTTCATGTGTCTTCGCATCAAAAGAACAACCCGAGCGCGAAAGGCCGGATTGAAGCGGGCGCGATGAAAGCGGGAAAATCCGAACTGAAATCGTGCATGATCGCCAGCGCCTGTCAGCAGGGCATCAACCTTAAAAACTACCGCAATATCGAAGGTCAAGCCGCATGGACCGCGATGCAAGCCGAATGGCACGACCGCTTGAACGCACGAAGGCTGCGGGGTCAGAAGTTCAGTCGCAAAGACGCCTTTGATCAACACGCCGAAAGTGCAGCCCATCGCGATCGCACCCGCTTTAATTCCGAAGCGTGGGCTGATTGGCGCAGCTATGCCTCCAACGTGCAGCTGGGTCAGGTCATCGGCAACACGATCCGCGTCAAGCTCCCCGGCGTCGAAACAAAGACGGCTGAACTGGTGGACCCGACAGGTAAATGTCCCGTCAACCACATGGACGGCAGCACGGTCATTATCGCCCGCAGTGGCTTGGTCACAGGCGACGATCCCGACATGCAGCGCGTCGTTATCGTGGACGCGCTCGATAAGACCCGCATTTCAAAACATTACTCCGTCCATGCCAAAGTCAAAGCCATGACGTTCTGGGGCGATCTGGAAAAAGCCAAGATCGGTTCACACCCCGTCACGAAGATCGACACGTTTGAATCACGTCAGAAAAAAGCCTGGTACAACGCCGCAAATCCAACATCCGCCCTACGCGAAGCAACCACAGGTGAACCGGTCGAAGGGCCTAGTTTTAACGCAAACGAGTAGTTTGTTCATAGGAACCCGAGTTCATGGCAATCTTGCACTGAACTCAAAACAACAGTACGAATCCGAGTTCATGGCACTTTTGCTATGAACTCAAAACAACAGGGGGATGCATGAAGGAAATACAGCCAGCAGCGATCGTCGTCCGAGCGGAAATAGAGAGTGCGATTCCGGGATTGAGCGACTTTTGCGCAAGTATCAAACCCGCGATTCAGCGGTCATTGAAAGCCAAGATTGAGGCGTGGAATGTGGCGCGCATGATCTTCCAGTTCAGCCAGCGGACGGAAGTTCACTTACAGGTGGACCTGTACAACAACCCCAACGGGAAACGCAAGGAGGGAACTCCAAAAAAAGCGCACCGGTATGTCGCCGATGAATTGGTGCGATTCGGAATCATTGGCAGAGACACCAGTTATCGGTGGCTGAACGAATGGACGAAGGTTGCGGCTAAAGCGGGTTTGAGCCCCGGATGCTCCGAAACCGAGTTTAGTCTGATTTCAGACGAAACTCAGGATTTGGCTAAAACGATCGAACGCTTGACCCAGGACGACGAATTCGCGCTCAAGCCCACGGACGGCGACGAAAACCCCGAAAAGAAGGCCGACGCCTTCATTCAGAAGATTCAATCCTTCTGTGAAATCAAAGGCTCTGACGGCATTACAAAGTTCAGCATTGCGCGCTTCAATATGGTCGTAAAAAAAATCGCTCCGCTCACGCCACGCAAGGCCGACGCGGGAAAGCTTCCCAAACCACCCCAAGAGCTTTTGACGCGCGCAGATGGCAAGGACGCGCCAAATTCAGCACAAAAGGCGTATGAGTCGATCATCGAAAAGAATCCATTGCCCTACGCCAAAAAACTGGCTGAGACGGCGGCACGACGGGGATTCGGGGAAAACGATGCGGACGTTCCGACCGCATTGCGATCGGCCGTTTCTGATTACATGCAATCTCAAGGAGACGGTCCATTATCAGGCAAGCGCGCTCTTTCGGAAGACGTTCACGTAGTCAAGCGGATGAAACAGGGAGACACGACCGACCGTAAGCGATATCTTGAGGACATCGCGGCTACATTGCGGACTGGGGCAAAAAACGACGATGTTATCCATGCAAACGACGGACTATTGCATTACTATGATAAAAAGCGGAATTGGATCGCGTTGGTTAAAGCCGATCAAGCCGACGTAATCACAGGCTTTCCGCTCAGAGGCGAAACGTGGACCGAATATCAAAAGCGAAAGGAGCGCAAACCGTGAAGCAAGCTGCCG
>JANXLS010000524.1 GCA_025355035.1 Planctomycetota bacterium
TAGTCATTTCCTCCTATATTGTAAACCTCCCCTCCCTTAAATTTACCTGAAATATTCGCCAGCGTCCGCGCCATGTCCCCGATGTACGTGCTCGTCCGCTTGTGCCCTTTATAGACGATGTACGGAATGTCGTGCAGCGCCCGGTAGCAAAATAAGCAAATCACCGACCGATACGGGCTGTAAAACTCCCCCGGCCCATACGTGTTGAACAACCGCACACGTACACTCTTCGTCTTGAACTGCGACGCCGAATTCAACACCTGCTGCTCGTTCACCCACTTCGACATCGCATAATCATTGAGCTGCTTGATCTCAACCGTATTCATCACGTCCTCGCCCATCACGCCTTCGTAATCCCCATAGACTTCAGACGACGAAAAGTAGACCGCCTTGAACCCTTCGCGCTCCTGCATCCGTAAAATATTCTTGCAGCCCACCGCGTTGGTCTTCCACAGCGTTTCGTAATAATCCTCCCCATTCCAACGCCCAAACTCCGCCGCAAGATGATAGACAACATCAAACTTCCGTCCCTTCGGCGTATACCCATGCGGCCACCCGCCACCCGTCCACAACCGCTCCAGCTGCCGGAATTCCCCCACATCGCAGCGCGCATAATTCGGCGAATTGTGATGGTGCCGGAGATCGAGCACGAAGACATTGTGTCCCCGCGATTGCAGCTCCGGGACCAAATGGCTCCCCACCGCCCCCAGCCCACCCGTCACGAGAATATTCAACGGCTTCCCCCCCGCCGCATCCACCCATTTCTTTTTCGAACGAATCGAAGTCAAAGCACCCATCTCCGAAATAAATTTTTACCGAAAACTCTGATTAGCCATCCCCTCTCCCCTTGAGGGAGAGGGCCGACGAGCGCTGCCGGTCGCGCTCGCGGGGTGAGGGGAAAGCGCGAATAAATCACACGCGTTTAAAAAGCACCCTGCTACGTTAAAAAGTGCAGCATCGTAAACATTAATCACTGGGTTTGCTTTCAAACCATTTTCCAATTGAAGTGTTCTGGGCATAGTTTTCGAGATACCCACACGTCGGGCACCGATACGTTTGAACCTTCCCCCACTTCTTCCCCTTCATCCCCAGAAGGGACGCATCGTTCGGACCCTCGATCCAAAAAACCGCATCCGAAATAGAACCCGCGATACTCGTCCCTCGTTCCATGCTCACATCGCAATGCCTACACATCAGAACTCGATCCGCCATAATCGACCCCGCTCCACCAAGACGCT
>JANXLS010000460.1 GCA_025355035.1 Planctomycetota bacterium
TCCGCCGTCACGACGCGAATTTTGACCGCCATTTTGCCCAGCGTCTGGCCTTTGTTCATCGAGAGCATGAGCCCTTCGTACACCATGCCCAGCCCATAGCCGATGAAGGAGAAGAACAACGACGCCCAGATCACGCGCAGGTTCAGCCCACCCGCAGCCGTTTTCGCACCGAAGATCGCCATCGTAACGAGCTGCCCAATCTGGCTGACGGCGAACGAGACCCCGAACTTCAAGACGCCATCGATCAACCAAGCACCAAAGCGCTTGTCCATCCCGGCGTAATCCAGTCCGGTCATCTGCATCCCGGCGAGCAGATCGCGTACCTGCGCCGTCTTGCACTCCGCGCAAAACAGGTCGTCCTTAATCTCAACGACGCAGTTCTCTGCGCAAAATTCCTTGCGACAGCGCCAGCACGTCACCAGCCCATCAAGCACATCCGGATGATTTTGACAAGGCATGACGTGTTTCCAGACCCCAAACTTTCGCCAGCTTTTTCGATGAATGCGTTACACCTTAAGGGTGGCGTTCAAAGATTCAAACGGCTTCCGCACTATTTTTAAAACACAGTCGAGAATCGAGATCGCGACACATACGCTCTGGTCTCAAACGGCCTTCCATACCCTTCTGCCCTCCGTTTGTTATCGTTGCAAAAGTTGCACTGACGTGCATTCAGGTTCTCCATCAGCTGTCGTGGGTAATTCTCGTTCCATAAGTTGCACTATGTGTGTTACTGTGCCGTCCGATATGATATATTATATTTTTATAATACCTAAATACAGTATACCCTATTAAGATACAATATTGGCAACCTCCCATTCAAAAATTTTAAAAATTAAGGGCGGCAGAACAATCGCGGGTTGCGGTGTCCCATCCCGCGGGATGGTTGAGCGAAGGCGGGTGGCACCGATACTCGCCCAAACAATTATCCACGGATTGCGTTCCAGAAGGGGCCACTGGTAGGTACTCCTATCAGTGAGGATCGGAAGAGAACGATTGAATTTCAAACGTGAGTTGCTCTAAACTTCCGTCGGCACGTCAAGCGGTTATCGCGCGAGAGATACCGAACAAAGTCAGTTTGAAATTTAAGCGTCCGTTCCCAATTCTGCGCTGGTAAGAGTACCCACCAGTGCCACCGGCTACGCGTTCATCCTACTTCTTTACCCGCGTCCCCACATGACTCTTACCGCTCGCCAGCAGCGTCAATTTGCTGAAGTCGCCGTTTTCGTCTTTCGCGAAAATCAACTTCGCTTCCGGATTGTGCGACACGAATTCATTCTCCGCAGTCGCCACAAGCTCCACCTTCCCACTCTTGTCGCCCACCTTCGCCTTCAAAACCCCCGACTCTTGCACGATCTCCAGCGTCATCGGAATTTCCAGCGTGAATTGTCCGGTGTAACGATCAAGCACTTTCGAATCCACTTTGATCGCCGCCGTTGCTGTCATGACCATCCCTTTACTTGCAACACCATTTGCCTGGGGATGGTCGTCGACCACAAGCAGAATCACGCCGGCCATCTCGTCCGTCGTGTTTTCTCCGAAGCGAATTGCTTTCGGCGGGCTGTTGGGATTGCGCGGATTCTCCGCGGAATTGTCGAACGTTGCCGTCAATTCGAGTTTCGTGCCGCGCTCGATCGCGACCGGCGTCGCATAGAAATATTGATGCTGCCAGTTGAAGTCCCAGTTCTTGATCCAGATCATCGGCTTGACTGAACCATCCGCCAGCGTCGCCGTCAATTTCAATTCATCCCCGATCAGGTGCATGTGCGGGGTCACCGCCACAATCCGTCCGCCCCCGGCCGTCTGCTGAGCGCTGACCGTATAATGCTTCTCACCCGGCGCAATCGCGATCTTGTTCTGAAATAGCGTCGTGTAATGAGCCAGTTGCGACGGCGGCGTCTTGGCAAAATACAACCCGATGCTCGACTGATCCGTCTCCTCTTTACCGCTCGGATGGTAATGATTCTGGATGACGATCACCGAACCTTTAAGAACCCGCAAACCCACACCGTCTGGAAAGAGGCTGGGAACAACGCCCGGAGTCCAAATCGCCAGCACGCTGTTGAAACC
>JANXLS010000588.1 GCA_025355035.1 Planctomycetota bacterium
CCTCGACGCGCCGGACGCCGGTCCGATTGAATGCTGGCTTAACGAACTCGCCGACGGCACGTTCCACGAAGTCATTCTGCTGACCGGTGAAGGCGTCCGTCGTTTGATGGGTTTCGCCGAACGCGCGAAGATGACCGACCGCGTCCGCGACGGGTTCGCCCGTGTCCGCAAAATCACGCGAGGCCCGAAACCCGCGAAAGCTCTTGTTGAAATGGGCTTGCGCCCCGACATCGCCAGCTCCGCGCCAACAACCGCCGGCGTCATCGATTCGCTGCGCACGCTCGAATTGTCCGGTCGCCACGTCGGCGTTCAACTGTACGGCGAAGAACCCAATGAACCCCTGATCCATTATTTGCTCGAAGCGGGCGCGCACCCCGAACCCGTCTCGCCCTATATCTATGCGCCGTCATCACACGCCAGCCTCGTCCAACAACTCATCGTCGACATGGCCGCGGGCAAAGTCGACCTTCTCGCCTTCACAAGCGCGTCGCAAATCCGTCGCTTGATCGAAGTCGCCGAAACCTTCTTGATGCAGGATACCCTCACAGCCGGAATCGCGAAAACCAAACTCGCCTCCGTCGGCCCGGTCGTGGCTGAAGAACTGGACAAACACGGCTGGACTGCCGCGATTCAGCCGAAGAGTTCGTTCATCCTGAAAGTTCTGGTGAAAGAAATTGTCGATGCGTTGAGAACGCACGCATAATGTCCTGCCTATTATTACTCATCGTATATTTCGGGATTTTGTATTCGATTTACCGAATATACGCGTGGTGGAAGGATCGTCGCTATCGGCTGCATTTGTCGAGCTTGATGGCATTGACTATCGTCGCCGGAACACTACTGGGTCTAAACGTCGCTCCAATTCATTATGAGAACCAAATCGGTTGGCCATTTTTTCCTCACGATCCAGTCAGCGATTGGGAAGACAGCTACCAACTGAGCGACATAAAGAAGGTCGACAAAAAGAGAGAAGAACTCTATCAGCGTTACTGGGGTTGGCCCATCGTCTGTGACAAACCTTGGTATTGGCACCTAGATTGGGATGAGTTTGCCGTGATGGACGTGTTGGTCCTGTGGAATTCAAATCTCGTCTTTTGTACCGGAGTCATCGCGTGGACGCTCTATTTTATCGAGCGACGAATCAATTTACCGGAACGTAAGTTGTGACGCCGTCGCCTCACAACTCCGGCAACGTATCCCCGGCCTGAGGCGCCTTCCCGGATTCCAAAAAGTAAACATACTTCCGCAGATACCCTTCTGCGTCCTGCTGCATGAAGCGCAGATACACATGCAGCAACCCTTCGCGCTCAACGCTGTAGAATTTCGTGTCGCGCTCGCTCAACACTTTTTCAAGCTCCT
>JANXLS010000618.1 GCA_025355035.1 Planctomycetota bacterium
GAGAATGTGAATAAATCAAAGTCGTTTTCATAAGTCCTTTCGCATCGGTGAAATTTGCTACGTGCTTTAAGGACTTACATGATATCGAATCGATTTATTCACAACCTCTTCGGGGTGACAATCACACGGCGTCAAACGCCGCTCTCGCGATGACCGACTCTTCATCCGTCAGAATCACACGGACGGAAACTGGGCGGTTGGGTTTGGAAATCAGTGGGGCGTTTGATGCGTTTTGTTCGGCGTCCAAATCGATTCCGAGAAAATTGAGGTTGGCGCAGATTCGTGCTCGGATGTTGGGAGCGTGTTCCCCGATTCCTCCAGCGAAGATCAGCGTGTCGATTCCGCCCAGAACTGCGGCGTAGGAACCGATCCATTTTTGTGCGGCGTAGCAGAACAGATCGACGGCTTCGGCGGCTCGGGGATCGGTGGCGGAGCGAGCTTGGAGGTCGCGCATGTCGGAACTGGTTTCGGAGATCCCGAGCAGGCCGGATTCGTGGTTGATCATCGCGTGGAATTGTTCGGGCAACATGTTTTCGGTGCGCGCAAGGAACCAGAGGAGGCCGGGATCGAGGTCGCCCGAGCGTGTACTCATTGGCATTCCGGCGGTCGGCGTGAACGCCATGCTGGTGTCGAGACACTGGCCATTTTTTACAGCTGCAAGACTGCAGCCGCTGCCGAAGTGCGCGAGAATCACGCGCCCGCGCGCGGCTTGCGTCCCGGCGATGCGTTCGAGTTCTTCCATCAAAAATGTGTATGACAATCCGTGGAAACCGAAGCGTTGAACGCCGAGCGCTTCGTACTTGCGCGGGATCGGAAGGATTTTTGCGACACGCGGCATCGAGCGGTGAAAGGCGGTATCGAAACAAGCGAGTTGCGGTGCGTCGGGATGTTGCGCGCGGAAGGATTCGATCAGCGCGATTTCAGCGGGCATGTGCTCGGGATCATAAGGGCTGATGCGCCGAAGTTCAGCCAGAACGGCGTCGTCGATGATTTGCGGTGCACTGAAATTTGGCCCGCCGTGAACGACGCGGTGGCCGACGGCTCGGAGCGTTTTGAAATCGATGCGCTGAGCGAGCCAGTCGATCAGGAATTTTCCGGCGGCGTCGAACGTGGGCGCGGTGATGGCGAGACGTTGTTCGGATGCATCGGGATTTTCTGTGAACGCGAGCGATGTTCCGGGAATACCGATGCGTTCGACTTTTCCAGCCAGTGTTCGCGACACTTTTTCGTCGCAGAGAAACACAGCAAACTTGATGCTGGAGGAACCGCCGTTGATCGTCAGGATCATGTTCTTTTGATGAGCTGCCATTGATGGTGCTCCAGTTTTATGGATCACTGCACGACGGCTTTGTCGACTTCCGGTGCGAAGAAAATTTCGCTGATGGCGTAGAGCGTCACACCGATGGTGATGGCGATGTCGGCGACGTTAAAGACGGCCCAATGTCCAATGATCGGGATCGGCGGGACGAAATCAATGAAGTCGCGGACGAAACCGAGCATGATGCGGTCGAATAGATTTCCGGCTGCTCCGATCAGAAGGAGTGCCATCGCGGCGATGGCGAGGCTGTGCGCGGTTTCGCGCGTTTTTATGTAAAGCCAGACGATGAAGGCAAGCGCGAGGCTGGTCAGAACGATGATGAATTCGGGATGCCCGGCCAGCATGCTGAACGCCACGCCGTGGTTTTCAGCGTGTTCGAAGACGAGGATGTCTTTGATGACGGGATAGAATTCCGAGGGGCTGAGCGCGCGGAACGCAACCCACTTCGTCAACAAGTCGACAGCGAGACCGAGCAGGACAACGAGTACGAAAGGGAGTGGCTTGCGCATGGGATAGTCGTTCAAAAAAAGTGGTTCCAGACTAGAAAAGATTTAGACGCGATCTTTAAGGGTACGCGGTAGATCGTTGTCGTCGCCAATGAGCGCTTCTTCAGTGTCGTCGTCGATGTCGAATTCGCGGATGCGCTTGCGGCGTTTAATGCCACGTTCCTCGAGTTCCTGGCATTTGATACAGAGTGTCGCCCACGGCAGGTACTCGATGCGCTCGGGGTTGATGGTCGTGCCGCAGTCGTCGCAGGTGCCGTAGGTTTTGTCTTTAATGCGCAGCAAAGCCACGTCGACCTTGCGCATGATTTCTTCTTCGCTTTCCATGCTGATGAAGGCGAAGTCCTGATCGTATGCATCGGACGCATTGTCGGCGCTGTTGAGCGGCGATTTGGAATTTTCGGTCGCGGCGGTGGATTCTGCGGCGTCCTTGGCGAGGCGCTCGACCTGGTTCACGAGACTCGTGCGCTTGTCGAGGAGTATTTCGCGCGCCTTGTTCAATTGTTCTTTTGTCAGAGCCATTTTAAAAATCCAATATCAAGTTGAGTTAGAAACGTACTACGTTCACGAAACGCGGTTTCGACGACACCGATTTAACAAGGCATTCGAGACTTTCAACATTTTTCCGCACGGTCTTCATAATTGTTTGATTCACGGCGAAAACCGTTTAGTCAAAAACGAGAGTTTTGAAGCGATGACGAGACGCTTCGAAAAGCGATTCATCCC
>JANXLS010000668.1 GCA_025355035.1 Planctomycetota bacterium
CTCAATTCAAACCTAGCAAGCAAAGTCCGCGTGAATATTTTCGTATTCCGGCTATGATCTTTCCCTTCATCGAACACCGCTATACCGGAGAAGGCGCGACATGGCTTCAGCGAAATACACACCGTCCGAGATTGAACCGAAGTGGCAGGCGTATTGGGCGGAACACAAAACATTCAAAACCGGCAACCTCGGTGACGCGGGCTTCGACACCTCCAAGCCCAAATATTACGTCCTCGACATGTTCCCGTACCCCAGCGGCGCGGGCCTCCATGTCGGCCATCCCGAAGGTTATACAGCCACCGACATCCTCGCCCGCTACAAGCGCATGAATGGCCACAACGTTTTACATCCGATGGGCTGGGACGCCTTTGGCCTGCCCGCCGAGCAATACGCGATGCAGACGGGCACGCATCCCGCCGTCACGACGCAAAAAAACATCGACAACTTCCGCTCCACGCTCCAGCGCCTCGGCTTCTCCTACGATTGGGACCGCGAAGTCGATACGACCGATCCGAAGTACTTCAAGTGGACGCAATGGATCTTCTTGAAACTCTTCAACAGCATCTTCGATCCGCGCGTCAACAAGGCGCGCGCCGTCGATGAAATCATCGCTGAATTGAAAGCCAATCTGATCGGCATCAAAGACGGCACGACGCTGATGTTCTTCTTCACCGGCGAACGCGCTCAGGAAGCGGGCCTCGGCAAACAGTGGAACGAAATGACCGCGGATGAGCAATGGACACTGCTGTCGAACTACCGCCTCGCCTACGTCGATGAAGCCCCTGTCTGGTGGTGCGAAGGCTTGGGCACGGTGTTGGCCAACGAAGAAGTCATCGACGGCCGCAGCGAACGCGGGGATTATCCCTGCGTCAAAAAGCCGCTGCGCCAATGGAAGATGCGCATCACCGCCTACGCCGAGCGCTTAATTGCGGATCTCGAAGGCGTCGATTGGCCTGAGTCCATCAAGCTCCAGCAACGCAACTGGATCGGCCGCAGCGAAGGCGCCGAAGTTGATTTTGAAATCGCCCCGGAGCCGCGCACGCCCGTGAGCGGTCAAAGGCTGCGCGTCTTCACCACGCGCCCCGACACGCTTTACGGAGCCACCTACATGGTGATCGCTCCCGAGCATCCGCTCGTCAAAGAATTGATGACGCCCGAGCAAAAATCCGTCGTCGAAAAATACGCAACCGACGCCAGCGGCAAGAGCGACCTCGATCGCGGCACAGCCAAGGAAAAGACCGGCGTCTTCAGCGGCTCTTACGCCTTCAATCCCGTCTACGAAGATCGCTCCGATCCGCGCGCGAAAATCCCGATCTGGATCGCTGATTACGTCCTGATGGGCTACGGCACCGGTGCCATCATGGCCGTCCCGGCACACGACGAACGCGACGCGGAATTCGCGTTGAAGTTCAAGCTGCCGATCGTCAGCGTCGTGATGCCGTCCGACAAGTGGCTGGCCGACAATTCGAAAACGCCGTCGAAAGACGCCGCCGTCAATCGCACGCAATTCACCGACGACCCGACCGCGTTCAAATCGTTCTTCGTCGACGATGGCATCGCGTTCAACTCGCCCGCCATCGACGGCTTGCACACGCCCGATGCCAAGAAAAAAATCATCGACTGGCTGGAAGCAAAAAAGATCGGCCATCTCAAAGTTACATACCGCCTGCGCGACTGGCTCTTCAGCCGGCAGCGCTATTGGGGCGAACCCTTTCCGATTCTCTGGGATGAAAAAGGCCACGCCCGCCCGTTGACCGACGACGCGCTGCCTCTGACGCTCCCCGAAATGATCGACTTCAAACCCAGCGGCACATCCGAACCGCCGTTGAGCAAGGCCACGGATTGGCTCAATGGCCGCGCCGAAATCCTCGCCGACGGTTCCGCGCGCATGCTGCCCAAAGGCTCAACCGGCGGGGTTGCCGTACGCCGCGAAACCAACACCATGCCCCAATGGGCCGGTTCGTGCTGGTACTACCTGCGCTACATGGACAATCACAACAGCGCCGCGATCTTCAGCACCGATGTCGAAAAATATTGGATGAATGTCGATCTCTACGTCGGCGGAGCCGAACACGCCGTGCTGCACTTGTTGTACAGCCGCTTCTGGCACAAAGTGCTCTTCGATCGCGGCGTCGTCAAGGATTCCGAGCCGTTCAAAAAGCTCTTCAACCAAGGCCTGATCACCGCGTTCTCGTACATCGACGAAACGGGCCGCAAGATACCGAGCGATGAAGTCGACGAAAAATCCGACGGCGTGTACATCCACAAAGAAACCGGCGCGTCGTTAAAGCAGATCACCGCGAAGATGTCGAAGACGCTGAAAAACGTCGTCAATCCCAACGACGTGATCGACGAATTCGGCTCGGATACGCTGCGCCTCTACGAGATGTTCATGGGCCCGCTTGACGGCAGCAAGCCCTGGAGCCCCCGCGACGTTCCCGGCATGTATCGCTTCCTGCGCGATGCGTGGAGACTGATCGTCGAAGACGACGAACGCGAACCGAAGGCTGGGAATCTTCGGATGAACCTGTTGCCTTCCGCGTCGGAATTGATCGGAGCCGGAGCCCCCGGCGACGCGCTCGAACGCGACCTGCACAAGACGATCAAAGGTGTCACGCAGGACATTGAGCGCATGGCCTTCAACACCGCGATCAGCAAACTGATGGTCTTCAAAAACCGAGCTTCCGAAGACGTGACGCAATTGACGCGCTCACAAGCCAAGCGCTTTCTGTTGCTGCTTTCCCCATTCGCTCCGCACATCGCCGAAGAGTTGTGGTCGCGCATGCGCCACGGCCAATCCATCGCGCTGGAATCGTGGCCGTCGTTCGACGAAGCCTTGACCCAAGACGCGACGAAGGAACTGGCGATCCAGGTGAACGGAAAGATCAAGGGCCGCATCATCGTTGCCGCAGACGCGACGGATGACTCCGTCAAAGCTCAAGCGGTCGAAGCCATCCAAACCGATCTCGTTGGCAAGACGGTCGTAAAAATCGTGGTCGTGCCGGGACGATTGGTGAATATCGTGATCAAGTAGGAGCGCGCGCGGGTTCAATGCATTCCGGCGCTTCAACTTTACGAGAGCTTGAGCAGGGCTTAGGCTTCGGCGAAACCTGCTGCGGGGACAGCGCGTATTTTTCAAATCAATGAACCCGCGGTGTAGTGAGACGCAGGAGGAACAGCCTTGCACATGATGCTGATGCGGTTCATTGTTTGTGTCGTCGTGATGTTGGGTTGCGTTCGAGCCCAAGCGGCGGACACGCCCGTTACGGGTGACAATTGGCCACAGTTTCGCGGACCTACTGGCCAGGGACTTTCGCCCGAAAAAAATCTGCCGCTGCAATGGGGTGGCCCAACCAACGAAAATGTGCTTTGGAAGAGTCCTTTAATCGGCTCCGGCCACGCCAGCCCGATCGTTTGGGGCGATGCGGTGATCGTGTGCACCGTCAAATGGCCCGGCGACGGGGCACCGGACGCGGCGGTGATTCCGGAACACCATGTTGCGTGTTACCGCGTTAAAAATGGTGAGTTAATGTGGAACACCGTTGTGTCGCCCGGACCGTGGGTGCGCAAGGATTTTCGCAGCGGCGCCGGCGGGGGATACGCCGGTCCCACACCCGCGACGGATGGTACATTAATCTATGCAGCCTTCGGGTCTTCGGTTCTGGCAACGCTGGATTTCACTGGAAAAATTGTGTGGCGCAAGGACATCGTTCCCTTTTCTTTTGATGTCACTCTGGGCAGCAGTCCGATTCTGTTTAAGGACACCGTGATCTTTCTGTGCGCGATGGCAAAAAGCGCGGATTCGTGTGTAATCGCATTCGACAAGAGCAGCGGCGACATCAAATGGCAGAAGCGATTCCCGGATATGAGCTTCGCGCACAGCACGCCGCTGATGATCTCGGTCAAAGAGCAGCCGCAGCTGTTGGTGCTGGCTTCCGGTGGCGGCGAAAAAACCAACGCGCTGCGCGGCTTGAATCCCAGCACTGGCGAGATGCTCTGGTTCTGCAAAGGCCAGGGCGATGCGGCGTCGCCCGTGTTCGGAGATGGCATCGTGTACTTCGATAGCGGGCGCGGCGGAAAAGGCGTCGCCGTGGATCCCAGCGGAAGCGGCGACGTCAGTGCGACGCATGTCAAATGGGGCATTCCTCCGATGGAAGAATCGATCAGCTCGCCCACTCTTCTTGGCGGTTACCTGTATCGCTTGAATCGACTGAGCGTCCTTCGTTGCTACGAAACAGCTACGGGCAATCAGAAGTATTTTGAGAAGCTGCCCGGCATTTCCAGCAAGTGGGCCAGCCCGATTCTCGACGGCAACGGGCGCCTTTATTTTGCGAATGCAGGAAAGAGTTACGTCATCCAAACGGGCCCTGAATTCAAAATTCTGGGTACCAGCGACCTTGAAGATGGCAACGACCCGTCCCCCGCCGTCGCAAACGGAAAGCTATTCCTTGTCGGCAAGAAAAACATCTATTGCGTTGGGTCGGGGAGGTGAGACTAGAGCGTTAAACTTCAGGTCATATTAAATTTTTGAATAATAATGTTTTCCTGTCGTCAGGAGTATGCTTGGGCTTTTACCCGGGCTGAACATTTTTTATATTAAGGAGAGTTTAGCATGAGCAGTTCACACCAAATGTTTTGTGCCATCGTGACGGTATTGGGTTTGATGACGGGCATGGGCGCAACGCCCGTTCGCGCTTTGGAAAAAGATAATAAGCCCGTACCGGCGGTGGCGAAGATTGATCTCAACACGGCAACTGAAGAACAGTTGCAGGAACTTCCGGGAGTCGGAGACGCCACGGCCAAGAAGATCATTGCTGGCCGGCCGTACAAGCACGTCGATGATCTCCTCAAGCACGGCATTCGTGAATCCACGATCGACAAAATTGCCATGCACGTGACTCAGGGCCGCGATGCGTCGGTAGCGAAGTCCGCGCCAACCCACACGGAAGCAAAGAACGAAAAGGTCGATGTGAATACTGCCGATGCAGCCAGCCTCGAAGGACTTCCAGGTGTCGGCGAAGCAACCGCAAAAAAGATCATCGCAGGTCGCCCATATAAGACTGAAGCCGACCTCGTGAAGGCGGGCATCTCCCAAAAAGCGGCTGACAAGATTGCTCCGCACATTACCTTCGGCGCACACGCAAGCAAGGTGGACAAGAAGGAAGATACTGAAGCCAGGACTCCGCCGAAGAAGGGCATGGTGTGGGTCAACACGAAATCGGATGTGTACCACATGGAAGGCGATCGCTGGTACGGCAAGACGAAAGAAGGCAAATTCATGACGGAAGAAGAAGCCATCAAATCCGGCGCGCACAAAGACAAGCAGGATAAGTAAAATAATGGCCGGTGAGGCCCATTCCTTCGGATCGCCGAAGGAATGGGCTTTTTCGTTTTTACGAAACATTCTCCGACAACTATACTGCGTAACTGGTTACACAACCCAATTTAGATCGTGTCTTTCCCCGTATCTCATTTTCTCCCCTTTTTTTCGGGTATTACGCGCTATCCTGCACGTTGAGTGAATTAAAAACTTTTCACCTCGGAGGACGTGCCATGAAGAATTTCGGATGGAGTCAGGTCGTTTGTTGCTTGTTTCTGGGAGCGTGCTTTGTGAACACGGCGCACGCGGAGATCGCGTTCGATTATTACACAGGTGAAGTTCAGAACGTACCGGATTTCGCAGCCTTGAAACCGGCGCTGTCCGGAAAGATCGCGAATTTCGATCACACCTTGGGCGGAATGGCCGCGGAGGAGAATTACAGCATTTGCTTCCACGGTGGATTAACGATTGAGAAAGACGCGAGATACACATTTTTCGTTGCATCAGATGACGGATCGAAGCTTTGGATCGACGATAAACTTGTCGTGGATAACGACGGCGCTCACGGGACAGAAGAGAAATCAGGGAAGATCAACCTTGCAGCCGGCGTGCATAAACTCGTCTTGGGTTTCTTTCAAGGTGGCGGTGAACGCGCGCTGACGGTGAGTTACGAATGTGCTCTGTTCCCCAAGAAAGCGGTACCCGCCGAGGCTCTGCTCGAAAAGGGGCCGGACGCCATTCCGCCAGCTCTGAACCTTCCCGGCAATTTCAGCTACGAGTATTACGAAAGCGAATTCGACAAGCTCCCGGATTTCAGCACGTTGACGCCGACTTCAAAAGGAGACTGCGATGGATTTGATATCCTGCTCGGCGGCAAAGCGCGGGGAGAAAACTACGCAATCCGCTTCAGCGGCATGATCAAGATTGACAAGGATGGCGAATACACTTTTTTCACCAATTCCGACGACGGCAGCCGTTTGTTGGTGGATGAAAAAGCGATTGTCGAAAACGACGGCGACCACCCGGCAGAAGAAAAAGACGGCAAAGTCACGCTCACAGCCGGATCGCACAAACTCGCAGTGCTCTTCTACCAGCACGGCGGCGAACGATCGCTCCAGGTATCTTATTCCGGCCCGGACATCGAAAAGAAACCCATCCCCGACGCGAGCCTGACGAAGTAAATGTAGAAAACTCGGCAACAGAGGACGCATTGTTTCGTGCGATGTAAAAGAATGCGTCCTCTGTCCTGAATGGCACATACTTAAGCAGCTCCCCGAAGTTGTTTTCGTAGGACTTCGCGGGGTTTGTTGAGTAGATCGTACTGCTTGGGCCGGCGTTTTACCGCTCGGGGTTCGATGCGGTTGGGCCGGTTGGGATTCTGGTCTTTCG
>JANXLS010000555.1 GCA_025355035.1 Planctomycetota bacterium
CGTTTTTCTAATGGATGGAGACAAAGATGCGCCGCGCCGGGCAAGCGGGACGAGGAAGACGAGCGAAACGTATTTGGAGACTACGTTAAGCGAGTCTGACGAAGTACCGCGCAGACCGCCGCAAGCAGATTTGTCTTCAGACATTTAAAAACCGCTCTAACGGAGTATTTAGCACAGGTAGAGCTGAAATCCGTTCGGCTCTTTTTTCTAAAAAAAAGTCGAACGGATTTCGACTCAACGAAAACGCATCCATGCCGCATTCTATTTCAAGTCTCACTCACCTGCTCACCAGGGCCGCGGAGAAATTCGGTTCCAACGTTTGCGCCATCGACGCACCGACGGGACGCGAGCTTTCGTTTCAAGCATTGAACGAATCGTCCGAACGCGTCGCTGCGGCGTTGGTCCATCGCTTCGGTCTCGGGTCCGGCCAGCACGTCGCAATACTGTTGCCCAATTGTGTTGAGATCCTGCCGATCTACTTCGGCATTCTCCGAGCAGGATGTGTCTGCGTGCCGATCAACGCCCGGTTGAAAGCGGCTGAATTTGAATTCATCGCCGGCGACTGCGAAGCGCATGCGGTCTTCGTCCACCCGGCCACGTGGAAGCCCGCGCAGGAAGGGCTCAAGACGCTGAATGGGTCAATGCCCGTGATTGCTGTCGGTTTCGAAACGTCGCCGGAAGGAACCGTTCCATTTTCGGATCTGCTCGCATCAACCGATCCGAAGCCACCTGCTCCGTTGACCTGTCGCGACGATGTGGCTGCGATCATTTACACATCCGGAACGACAGGCCGCCCCAAGGGCGCGATGCTGACGCACGGCAACATCCTCTTCAACATCGAGTCCACTATCTCTGGACACGGCTTGAAGGGATCGGATTGCCATCTGTTGATTGTTCCGCTCTTCCATGTGACGGGACTCAATACGATCATGCCGACGGCCATGTACCAAGGCGCATCGATGGTCGTTTCATCCAGCATCGATCCGGAAGAAGTGGTGGATAGTGTTGGGAAATACGCGTGTACGACTTTCTTCGGTGTCCCAACAACATTTTATTTGCTCGCGAATTTGCGCGACTTGGCGATCGAAAAACTGCGTACATTGCGGCTGATCTGTTACTCCGGCGCGCCGATGTCGCCGCTGACAATCCAACGGCTGCGCGATCTTTTTCCGGGCGTTGAGCTCCACAACTTTTACGGACTGACAGAAACGACGTCGGTGACGACTGTCCTTCCCGACAGCCAGGCGATTTCGCGCGCCGAATCGATCGGTCTCCCGCCGCCCGGCTTGCAACTGACGATCATGAACGATCAGGATACGCAGCTCCCGCCGAACGAACTCGGCGAATTGTGCGTCAAAGGTCCCAGCGTGTTGAAAGGCTATTTCAAACGCCCCGAAGCAACTGCTGAAGCCCTTCGCGGCGGCTGGTTCCACACGGGCGACACCGCGTATCAGGACGAAGAGGGCTACATCTTTTTACGCGGCCGAAAGAAGGAGATGATCATCGTCGCCGGGGAAAATGTTTACCCGATCGAAGTCGAAAACGCGATCTGCGCGCATCCCGCCGTGCAGGAAGCAGCCGTCTTCGGTCGCCCCGACGCGGCGCTCGGAGAAGTCGCTCATGCGGCTGCCGTCCTGCGCCCAGGTCAAAGTATCACCGAACGAGAACTGCGCGCGTTCCTTGCAACGCGGCTCGCTGCATTCAAACAACCGCGCACAATTGTCTTCTTGGAAAAACTACCGCGCAATCCGTCAGGGAAAGTCATGAAGCGCGAACTGAAATGAGTGGCGCGTGCCGACGGCGTATGTGCCCATCGAGGCCGAGGCCGTGCCACAAAAAAACGGCCCACAAGGAGCCGTTTTTTACACGTGAATTGTAATGGAAGAAAACTACTTCTTCGCGGCGGGCTTGGCTGCTGCGGGAGCGGCCTTCGCGGCGGGAGCGGCTTTGCCTCCGGCTGCCGGCTTCGCTGCTGCTGCGTCCTCCGCGCCTTCCTTTTTGGCGGCCTTCTTCTTGGCGGCGACTTTGATGCTCTTCACTTTGCGAAGGCCCAGAACGCTGTTCTGTCCATCGCGCCAGTTGCCACCTTCTTCGAGAATCTTGATTCGTTCCGCGCGCGTCAACACGTTGCGGTGTTTCGCCAGCGATCCGCCGGTGCGTAAGCTCTTGTGTACCGACACTGTCTGCACTCCTTCTTAAGACTAACGCCTGAAAAAATAAAACCCACGCGGTTTGAACTGCGAGGGACAGCCATCTTAGTATTTATTCGACAAACTTCAACAGCGAAATGATGCTTTATTTTATTTGTTCGCACTTTCCCGCCGCCGAACGCCCTTTCCGATCGAAACCAGCCATTCCGGAATCCGTGCCGCTGATTTTCGCAAGCTGTCGCGCTCTGCTTCCGGCAGCGCCTCCCATTCCACCAGCATCGGGTGAATCCGACGGTGCGAATCTTTCCTTCCGTCGGCCGTTTTACCGAACCGATACCCTGCCAACATCCTTGACGCCATCCAGCGCTGATGTTCGACGTGGGCCAGCAACTCGATTTCGTCCTTCGAAAATGAAAAATCCTCTTTTGTGTTTTTGGACGCGCCGATCTCGCATTGGATCGCGCGCAATTTCACCGGCACATGATCCGCAGCCTGGCGATAAAAATTGTGAGACTCATCGTCCAAGTCGTGCCAATGGGGGATCGGGTGTCCGGCATCCGTGTTGGCTCGGCGGTCGTCGTGAATCGCCCGCGCCAATCGAGCGCGATCTTTTTCGACGATCTCTTTCTCTGAGCAAAACGAACCGCCAACCACAAACGTCCGGATCTTCGCGCCGGCCGTGACGCGCGGATGTTCAGCCAAAACAGCCAGCCCTGAATCACGTTCCAAGCGGACGAGGATCGGGACTCCGCACTCTTTGAAAATCTCCGCGCACCGCAGCGCGCACGTCAAACTCATGCTGTCTTCCGGCAGACAAATGATCACGTTCAATAATCGTTTTTCGTCGCGCGCGAATTTCTCGATCGCTTCCAACACATGCGGCGATTCGTAATCATCGCTCCAAAACTCGGCATCGCACACCTGTTTAAAATACGGATGCCGAGCGAGAAACGATGCGGCTCGCGACGCGGCTTGCCGGTCGATGACGGTGACACTCAGCTTTGTTCCGTTCGCGTAATGGCCGGTTTGAGCCGCGTGGAGCGCCAGCATCTCGCCCATTTTTCCAAATCCGATCAGCACCAGATGAACGGTGCGCGGATCGGTTGCGCGGACCCCGTCGCCGTCGAGCGGATGTGTTTTTAACGCGTGGCGCGCGGCATTTTCATGGATGTTGAAAATCCGAAATCGCGCGCCGGCGCTCTTTACTTCGCCGATTCCATGCGTTCGCAGCAATCCACACAACCGCAGGTTTTCGATATGCAAAAACATGTCCAGCAGCGCTTTTCCCGCCATGCGCGTGACCATCGATTGCGCGACGATCGCCGTCTCGGCGTTCACGCCGTCTTCGTCGCATACCGCGAACAGCAACCGCGCGCGTTCCACGCCCGCTTTTCGCAGCGTCAATTCTTCGGTCGCGTCGCCCATGATCATGTGAACGCCGAGGTCCCGGCAATTTTCGATCAGGTCATTTTCCTTGTCCCATTCGACCAGCACGACCGGAACACCGCGTGCGCGAAAATCTTTGACGAGCGCGAATCCCTTCCGGCTCAACCCGCAGACCACGACGTGCCCGCGCATGAACATCACGCGCAAGCCCCTCAATCGTTCCGCGAAAATTTCCATCATCGCGCGAACAAGAGCAAAAAACGACAGGATCGCTGCGGCAAATCGAGCGAATTCCAGTTTCCATCCGAGTGCACTTCCGTCCGCATTCTTCGGCGGATCGACGAACGCGAATTGCAGTGTGAACAATTGAACCGTTTCGTAGACGAGGCTCGCGGTCGAATAGTTCTTGCCATTGCGAATGTTGTAATAGTCGTTCAAACCTTCGTAACCGAAATAGCCAACGATCAACACGATCGCGCTGATCAACGCAATCTCCCACAGCAGCGAACGCTCTTTGTCAGCCATCTCACTCCCGTCC
>JANXLS010000767.1 GCA_025355035.1 Planctomycetota bacterium
CGCCACGCACAGCCACTCCAGCATCGCGACAATCGTATACATTCCGTAGCGGGATGTCGCGCGTTGCGGGTGAACCAAAACGGGTAGCAGACAAAACGCCGACGCCAACGCCGGAGCGACCTGACGCGGCGTCCCTTCGTAATGCGTCCACGGCGCAAGATTAAAAATAGGAATCAGCAACAGATACGGAATTGCGAAAAAATGCAGCGCCCACACATGTCGCCGGAGCGCAAATCCAATCGTTCCCGTCACCAAAAAGAACATCAGCAAATTCAGCAGCACATGTTGAATCGCGATGATCTGCACCCACGACAACGGCGCGAGCACCGACGCCACCGCGTTCATCGCGCCGAACCCCGACGTATACACAACTTCCGAATTCCCCACGCCGCTTCGAAGATATTCTTTCGCCACAAACACGTGGCACAACGGATCGGACGACTGCACATGCAGCGCGCACGACACATCGCGAAACGCTAGAAACTGACTCGCGACAAAAAGAAAAAGCATCGACCACGGAATCACGCGCGCTCGCAAAAACGCGATAACCGACACGCGCTCCGTCATCTGAAACGCAGTGAAAACCGCCGCAAGTTGAATCGCCGGAACGATGTATTTTAGCAGTCGCAGTTCACCCATCCCAAAACCCATCGGAAGGACGAGCGCAATACAATTGCGAACATAAAACCAAGCGCAGCACACCGCCAACCCGCAGAAAATCTCAGCCGGAAAAAGCAGATACTGATACTCCGTCGTCGCCTCTGGCAAGTACCGCGTCAGCGCATTCCACCCCACCCATTTCAACACCCCGGCATAAACCGCCATCCCGGCGAAAAACGTGAATTGATCGAAGCGGACAACCCGCGGACTGACCGGACCGAATCGCGAAAGCAGCAAATTGAACACAGCCGGCAGCAACATCACCGCCATGAATTCCAACCACCGAGGATCGGCGAAGGAATGAAGCACCGTCTTTTTTGAAGCGCAAGTCGAATTCAGGATAGACATTTTCCTTCAGAAGTGAGCGTCGCGAATCACACCGGCTCTTAAAACTTCACCGTCTCCAAAAACTTCAGCGACACCGGAATCTGCTCTTCCGACGTCGGCGATTCGTCTTCGATGAAATAATACTTAACGCCCGCCTTCGCCGCCGCCGGAAGGATTTCGCCCCAATTCAGTTGACCGGTCCCGAGCGCGACGTCATTCTTCACATCCGTGCCGCCTTTAAGACTGCCGAGCGGAAGGCCCTTCTTCATGTCTTTCAAGTGAACAAGTTCCCAACGACCCGCATATTTTTCGAGCAGCTTCGCAGGATTCTGGCCCGGAAAAACGACCCAAAAAACGTCCATCTGGAACGCGACTTTGTCGGCCTTCGATTCGGTCATCAGAAGGTCGAAAAGCGTGCCGTCTTTGTACGGCTGGAATTCGTATCCGTGACAGTGATAGAAAAACTTGATGCCTTCTTTCGCGAGCGCTTCGCCGGCTTTGTTGAAGACGGCGGCGGCATCGCGGCACGTCGCTTCATCGAAGTCGCCTTTATGGTCGATCCACGCGCAACCCGCGTACTTCAATCCCAGCGCTTTCGCGTCTTTCGCCACGCCATCCGGATCGGTCTTGTAGCGACCGTACGGAAAGTGGCCGCTGATCGCCACCAATCCGCGCTCTTCCAACATGCTTTTGAACTTTTCCGCGGGTAGATTGTACGTCCCAGCGAGCTCCACATTTTTAATCCCCATCGCCTTCACTTTATCAAGCGTCGCGCCGACTCCGTTGGCGAGGAATTGCGCGCGGAGGCTGTATAGCTGCAAGCCGATCGGGCCTTTGAACGAATCGCCCAATCCCGCGTCGCCCGCGCGAATCGACAGGCCGCCCAACGCGATGACAAAAATCGAAAGTGCGAGTCCTGCATTGTGTTTCACGGGAACGTCTCCTCAAAAGGTGAACGGAATTGTGACATCATCATGCAAGCTCCCGCCTGCATTAAATTGGACGACTACTTCTTGTTCGTATTCACCGCGACCAGATACTTCACGATCTGTGCAGCCTGTTCCTCCGGGATCGGCGCGCCGAAGACTTTGACCATCTTCGTCACTTCGTCGCCCCATTTCTTCTCACTCAAAACCGGCTGCATCGATACGTAACGCGTCGTGTGGCACGTCACGCAATTGGCGAGGTACACCTCTTGATTGGGCCCGGACAACGGTTTTTGTTCGACAACGGTCAGTTCCAAAATATGGAGACTCTCGTCGATCGTTTTCGCCGGTTTTTCTTCAGCCGCAATCTGTTCAATGAACAGCATCAACGCAAACGCGCACATGATCTTCATGCTTCGAATCATCTTTTCAAAATTCTCCGTTTCTTATTCCACGACCGCATCAAAATGTTCGATCACACCGCGCTGATAGCCGCTGCGGTTCCAATGAATTTCGTTCTGTGTTTCGCCCGAGTTAGATGTCGCACGCGCAAGCAACTGCACGTTGCCCTTCGTCGCCGATTGAAATCGGAACGACCAGCGCCGCCACGAATAATTTCCGAGCGACGGTTTCAAATCCGCCTTCGCCCACGTCTTCCCGGCGTCAGACGAAATCTCGACCTCTTTTATTCCGCTGCCACCGTCGAACGCCACCCCTTCCAGATCCAGCGACTGGTTGACGCCAACGCGCGCATTCGTCTCAGGGAATACGAACAGCGAGCGCACACACATGCGATGGATCGGTATCGTTTTCTCAGCGAGTTTTTCCGCGGTCTCGTTCGCCGTTTTGTTGTAGGGAATGCGGTACGCCTTGTCCATCCAGAAACCTTTGAACGGCTGGTCGAGCACCGTGATCTCGCTCAGCGTTTTCATCCAGTAAGTCGAGTACCATCCCGGCACGACGAGCCGCAACGGATATCCGTTCAACATCGGCAAATCCGCGCCGTTCATTTCGTACGCAATCATGACTTCACCGTCGTTGGCGCGATCGAATTGCAATGCCTTGATGAACGCCGGCGTCGCCGGGAGCGGAGCCACGTCGAGCCCCTGAAAACTCACCTCCATCGCGCCGGCCTTGACGCCTGCTTTCGCCAGCACGTCCTTCAATCGCACACCCGTCCATCGCGCGTTGCCCATCGCGCCGTTGCCCCATTGCGTTCCGGGAACATGCGGCTCAAAAATGCCGCGAGAATTCCCCGAACACTGATTGACCGCGACAACTGAAACCGGCTCAAACTCCTCGCGCAATTGCTTCAGCGACAGTTTCAACGCCGTGTTGACGTGCCCGGAAATGTTGAGCGTGTATTTTTTCGGATTGATGTTCGTGCGCAATCCAGCCAAATGCCACCGCACAAAAAACGCATCGTTCGGCGTAAGATCCGTACGGAAATAATGCAACGGCGTTTCCAATTGCGGCGGACGATCCGTCACCAAAATCAGATCCGTCTTCTCTTGCATTCGCACCATTTCGCGCGCGGCGGCTTTCGGCGCATCGTCCGCAGAAAGGTTTCCGTGCAAGCCCAACGCCGCCATCCCAGCCCCGCCCAACGCCGCCATGCGCAGAAACGTGCGCCGGTCTGCGTCAGATATTCCGCTTGGATTATTCAGATTCCACAGTTCATTTTCCATTCCGATTGCTTTCCTTGTCCCAATTCTTTAACTGCTTTCGTCCCGGCGTATCATTCTATTTTTTCTTCGGAGCAAACTTGATCGCCCCAACATCTGTCGTCGCACCTGCCTTTATTTCCATCTTCACCGTCTTTTCGCCGAACCGTTCGTGAAACACATTGAC
>JANXLS010000798.1 GCA_025355035.1 Planctomycetota bacterium
CGGAGCATTCGAGATGCCAGCCGGGGCGGCCCTTGCCCCAGGGCGATTCCCAGAACGGTTCGCCGGGTTTTGCGAGTTTCCATAGCACGAAATCGCCGGGGTGCTTTTTGACTTTCATGCGTTCGTCACTGATGCGCTGGCTGTGGCCCGCGTCTTCTTCTTCGATGACGCGTCCGCTCAAGTTTCCGTAGCGCGCGTAGGTCGTCGTGTCGAAATACACGTCGCCGTCGCTGGCCACGTAGGCGTGATTCTTTTCCTGCAGCATGAGCACAATTTCGATCATTTCGGGGATGTGATCAGTGGCTTTGGGATAGAGGGTCGCGGGGAGTACGTTCAACGTTTTCATCATCACGTGAAATTCAGCGATGTGGAATTCGGTGAGTTCTTTCCAATCGCGTTTTTCGGCGTTGGCCCGGCGGATGATTTTGTCGTCGATGTCGGTGAAGTTCTGAACGAATTTGACGCGGTAGCCTTTGTACTCGAGATAGCGCCGAACGATGTCGGGCGTGATGGCGGCGCGGGCGTGGCCAAGATGCAGCGAATCGTAGACCGTTGGGCCGCAGACGTACATGCGTACGTCATTGCCGTTGGGATCGATCGGCTTGAATTCTTCTTTCTGACGGGATTGGGAGTTGAGAACGCGGAGCATGGTCGTGAAAGAAGTTCCTTATTTCAATGGATGCGAGAGAATTACAAGGGCGTATCTTAACACGTTCGATGGGTCCGCGCCAGAGCGTGAGGGAACGTGCGGCTCGATTTGAGCAGCGAAACGAAAACGAATCAATGTGGTTGGGAAGAAGCGGTGCGGATAGGTCCTATGTGAAGGATAGGGCCTTTTTTTCTTGAATTACAATGTCAGCGAGGTGGGCTAAATCGTTAGAGATCGAGGAAGAATTCGATGCGACGGGAGTTGATGTCAATTAATTTAAGAATCTCGTCCACTTCTTTCATTTTATGGCCTTCTTTTTGCGCCCATAAAATGATGCCAAGATTTTCACCCTGACACCCGCCCATTTTAACGCGTTCGAAGATGTCTTCGACGAGTTTGCGGTTTGGATGGAAGTCGCGGTTGATGAGATCGTAGTCGTGCTGGTCGAGCTCACTCCAATATTTAGTTCCTGACAGATGTTCGACGAGTCGTGCTCGGCACCAGGACCACCAATGTTTGCACTTCCAATTCATGATCGCGGCCTGACCCATATCGCAACCGGCTTTTTCGGAGAGGAACCACTTGTGGCGGTCGAGTTCCAATTGCGCGGCGCGGAATAGTTCACTCTCGCGCCGAATATCTGACGTTTGCGCGGTCGTTGCATGGCTAACAGTACAACTTGCGGCGGACATACTCGCCTCCTGGGACCTTATCGATTGCAATAATAAGGAACTTGTTTTAAGCAGTTCGGGCATAAAAGTCAAACAAAAACATTTGGCGCGCGGAGAGAACAATTCGCCGCGCACTGTGAAACTGTTTATTTACTGTGTGTATTCATTTAAGAATACACCAAGCCGGCGTCTTTTTTCGCAAAAATGCGCCGATCCCTTCCTGACACTCTGACGAAATACGCGTCCGACTATTCAATTCGACGGCTAACTCCATGTCATGAATGGTTTTATTTTTAAACTGAGCGGCCATCAAAAGCTTGGTTGCGGCCATCGCTTCGGGGCCATTTTTTTCAAATTGAGCGGCCCGATTCTGACATTCCTCCATTAAAAGCCCGATTGGTACAACGGAATCGGCTATTCCTAACGAAAGCGATTCCTGTGCCGAAACAGTTCGGGCAGAAAGCATCAGCTCGCGCGCTTTTTTAATTCCGATGCTCGATTGCAGGTAAACGCCGACGATAGCGGGGACAAATCCGAGCTTCACTTCGCTGAAGCAAATTGAAGCTTTTTCGGACAGAACGGTTGAATCACAGACAAGCAACACCCCGGCCCCCCCGGCAATGGCGGGACCGTTCACGGCGGCGATCAGCGGTTTCGGGAAGCTTGATAGGTAGTCGTAGAAATCGCGGATGGATTTGGAATCGGCCAGATTGTCGTCACCAAATGCTTCGAAGTCGGCAGTTTGTTTGGGAAAAGTAAGTGCCTCGAGGTCAAGGCCTGAACAAAAAACGGTACCCGATCCTGTCAGAATGACGCTGCGAACCGACACATTTTTGCGAAGAAGTTCCAGTGCGCCGATCAAGGCTGCGCGCATCGCCGGAGAGATCGGGTTGCGCTTTAGGGGCTGGTTGAGCGTAAGTATCGCACTCGAACCGGCCAGATGAGAGAGAACTAGATCGGACATAGTAATCGAGCCTTCGGAGCTTTTGGGACTATCGGCGGTTTCGGCGCTGAACGTGAGGAAAATGCTACGCGCAGGTGAGAGTCGTGCGTGAGATCTATAATTTCAATTAGCCGTACATGGGACTCACACTAATATAGGTGGGGTGTGGCTCCTTCTGTAAGATCTGTGCTAAATAAATAACTTAGAGGTTACTTTATGTCGGAATCGGTTTTGCCCGTGTCCGCTCAAGGCGTGGCGGCTTTGTTGAATGAAATTGGGCAACGAATGGAATTGGGCGGGGAATCGCCGTTCAAGTCGCGGACTTATTTTTCGGCGGCGGAGAACCTGCTGGCTCATTCGGTGCCGCTGGCTCAAGTCGTAGCGCAGGGAAAGTTGAAGTCCATTTCGGGCGTCGGCGAAGGGATCGCTGAGAAGATCATCAAGCTGCACAAAACCGGGACGCATCCGACGCTCGAGTTTTTGCGCGAGCAGTTTCCGGCCGGCGTTTTGGATTTGATGAAGATTCCGGGACTGGGGCCGAAGAAGGCGGCGGCGTTGTATCAGTCGTTGAAGATCGCCAGTCTTGCGGACCTCGAAGCGGCGTGTCTGGCGGAGAAGCTTGCCGCGGAGAAAGGATTCGGCGCGAAGCTTCAGGCGAAGATTCTCGAAAGCCTCGCGTTTCAAAAACGAAACGAAGGACTGGTGAAGATCAACGTCGGGCACACTCGCGCGTTTGCGTCGAGTCGCGCCTTAAGAGGGAGGCATCCTTCTATAAAGGATGTCATCCCCGCGGGGGACGTGCGTCGCGGGTGTGAAGTGTGCGGGCCCGTGGACCTCGTTGTCGTGATGGATGACGAAACGGCTGACGCGGTGTTGGAATCGTCGGCGGAATTTCGAGTCACGATTTCGCCGAGCAAAAGCCTGGGGGCGGCGTTGCTTTTTGCGACGGGAACGGATGGGCACGTTTCGACGTTGCGCGCGTTGGCTCACGCAAAGGGAATCGAACTGACACCGGAAAGCATGCGGCGCGGCACGGACGAATTGCCGTGTTCGACCGAAGCGGAGATTTACGCGGCGCTCGGATTGCATTTCATTGAGCCGGAATTGCGCGAAGGGCGCGGGGAGATTGAACGCGCGAAACTCAGCGCGTGTCCGCGATTGATTGAAGACAAGGACCTGCGCGGCATTTTGCATTGCCACACTGTGTTTTCGGATGGCGCGAACACGCTGGACGAAATGGCTGAAGCGACGCGCAAACTGGGTTTTGAGTACTTCGGCGTTTGCGATCATTCGCAGAGTGCGGCGTACGCGGGGGGCATGCGGATTGAAAAAGTTCGCGCTCAGCACGCGTTGGCCGACGAACTGAATCGCGGCTACCACGGAAAGCGTTTCCGGGTTTTCAAAGGCGTCGAATCGGACATTCTCGAAGACGGTGCCTTGGATTATCCAGCGGAACAACTTGACGCATTCGACTTCATTGTCGCGAGCGTTCACAGCCGTTTTCAACTGGATCGCGCAGCACAGACGGCGCGGATCATCAACGCGGTGAGCAACCCGCACACGACGATTTTGGGACACGCGACGGGTCGGCTGCTTTTACAGCGCGAACCTTACGACGTGGATGTGGAAGCGGTTTTGCAGGCGTGCGGCGAACACGGCGTCGCGGTTGAAATCAACGCCGATCCGCATCGCTTGGATTTGGATTGGCGGTGGCATCAGCGCGCGTTGGAATTGGGGTGCATGCTGGCGATCAATCCGGACGCGCACGACACGGCGGGATTGTTGAATCAAAAGTGGGGCGTGATCAACGCGCGCAAAGGCGGGGTTGAAGCGAAGCATGTGTTGAATTGCATGGACCTCGCCGGGATTGAGAAGCATTTTGAGAAACGAAAACAAGCGGCGCGGGGATGATGGGCTTCTTTTTCACGCAAAGTCACCGAGGTCCGCAGAGACGCAAAGAAGAGCTTTTAAAAACGATTGGGGTTATTTTTCCGTCGCAGGTTTCTTTTCTTTTCGGAATAGGACTTCGATGCAGCGGTAGACACCGTAGGTGTAAAAGCCCATCAAGACGGGCGTCAAGATGGCGGTGTAAAAGAGAAATGGCCAGTCGGCCCATTGGGCCAGATTGTTCCAGATGCTGGAGGTGTACAGAATGGCGAAACCGATGCCGAAGCAGATCGTCGAGACGATGATGCTGATGATCCACGGATGCTCGAAGTCTTCGTTCTCCGGCGCCGCGCCGATCGGTGGGGTGGTATCGTATTCGTAACTCATGCGCGGGATTTTATCGAAAAATCCTTCGAACGCAACCGTTTGCTTTTAAACTCAGTCCAAACTGAAAACCCTATTTTTCACGCAGAGACGCTGAGATCCGCAGAGACGCAAAGAAGAGCTTTTAAAAACCGGTTTCAGAGAAGATTGGGTTTAGAGCGGTTTTCAAATGTCTGAAGACAAATCTGCTTGCGGCGGGCTGAGCGGTACTTCGTCAGACTCGCTTAACGTAGTCTCCAAATACGTTTCGCTCGTCTTCCTCGTCCCGCTTGCCCGGCGCGGCGCATCTTTGTCTCCATCCGTTTGAAAAACGCTCTAGCTCAC
>JANXLS010000808.1 GCA_025355035.1 Planctomycetota bacterium
CGCACTACTCCGAAGTCTATCCGCAGCGGCTGCTGAGCGGGCTGTTGCGCTGTGGCAAATGCGGGGCAAACCTGACACTCCAATGCGGAAAACCGCGGTACTATTTCGGCTGCCCCAATCACCGGAAAGGAACCTGCGACATGACGTTCCGCGCGCCGGAGGCAGTCGCGGAACAAGCGCTTCTCGACGAAATTGGAAAAATCCTGACCCCATTTCCGGACTGGATAAAAAACACGTACGAGGCAATGGCGAAAGCGCTCAATGACGACGCAAACCAAATGCCCGCTGAAATTCTAGCGGATCAACGGCGTTTGGAGGACGCCAGGAAGAAATCCACGAATCTGCTGCTAGCCATTGAAAACGGCGGCGGCCAGATTCAAATGCTGACCCAACGCTTAACGGACGTACAGGCGGAAATGGTGGCATTGGAAGAAAAACTCGCAGCGCGGGAGAAGCGAAAACATGCTCCCGCAACGTTACCCGACGCCGATTGGGTGAAAGCGGAACTGTTAAACCTGCCGAAGCAGCTAAACGAGGGTATGCCGCAATCGGCACTTTTGCTCAGGAGAATTGTCGATCGCGCCATCGTGCACTCTATCGTTCCGGCCGGAAAGAAGAAGGGCTGGGGAGAATTGGAATTTCGGCTTAGCGGTTGGAAAATCCTGGCAGAAATACTTGGCGACAAAGTCCCCAGGTCGGACATGCGGACTGATGCGAATTCGGAAAGTCCGTTCCGAGTGCCATTAGGCGGGCCCACGCGCATGGACCGCTGGGCACCTGAAATCATTTCCATGCGACAAAAGTGTATGACATGGAAGGAAATCGGCAATGTGACGGGACTGAAGCCGACGAACGCGCATGCCACCTATAGGCGGCTGCTGGACGCGAGCGAGGCAAATGGCTAAATCATTCACCGCGACCACAACTTAAACTCAAAAGTAAACGCCCAGCATTGACGCTGGGCGTTTTCATTGAAAGGAGCTTCATGAATAAATTAGACAGGAAAGAACTCTCAGCATATCGAGAACTCGCCGAACACGTGGGATGTATATTAGCCAAGCGCTGGATAAAATCACGAAAGAATATGGGTTCTGAGCCATCTCAAATCACAACAGAAAGCGGCACCAAGCTTAAAAAGAGGAGTAATCGTAGGCGAATCGAATCACCGGGCACGTAATTTCGGGTAACTGAACGCGAACTTGTCAATATAGTTAATCATCGGCAGTGCTTTAGAATGGTAATACAATTTTCTATTGCCCTTTGTAATCGATATTATCCATTGATATTATATATAGTTAAATTAATAGCGTTTTTGTGGTATAATACTATGAGCACGGGCTGTTCTCTTCCCTGCCAATCTCGCCTCCATTTGCTTTAATCTTTACCGACATGCGGCACTTTTCCTTTGCGCGCCTTGCAATCATTGGCACCGGCGCTTAGAGGGCGTGTCGGTGTCTTCATCGACCACCCTCTTCTGGAGAATTCAATCATGAGTGTCCGTGCCCTGAACCGCATCCGGCCCCGTCGTCGAGATTTGATCTTTGGCGAAATCTGCGATCTGGTTCGTGAAAGCGCCGGGATCGACCGGTCGTTGCAAGCCAGCGTCGGCGAAGAATTCGGAGTCGATGAGACCCTCGAAGAAATCGTCAGACTGCTGCGTTCCGAATTTCGCCGCGTGGAAAAGCGTCGCGCCAAGTGCGCTGCGTAATTGAACCTGTTCGTCTCGCAACATCAGCGCGCAAATCTTTAAATTTTCTGCCGCGTTGTGTAGCGCGGCGGCAATTTCGTTCCCATTTTTAAGGAGGCCAGCACATGGCCGTCACCGTTCGTCACGGCGTGAATCAACTCACGCTCAACACTCTGGCCGGAAAGACCGTCGCGGAAGTCC
>JANXLS010000816.1 GCA_025355035.1 Planctomycetota bacterium
TTTGAAACGGAGTCATTAAATGGCCGTCAAAGAAAACAAATTCCTGACCATCGACGGCGACATCGTTCGCGTCGAAAAACGCATCATCGAACGCACAGTCCGCACCGCGGATTTTCTCGCGGAGTTGGCGCGGCAACAGGCAGTCGATACCGGCTTGTTGCCGACAAATTGCCGACTGATGTCGCGCGTCTTCGATAAGCAAAATCGCACGCGCACCATCTACGTGATCGAAATGTTGCCGGGATTGAAGACCATTCAATTCTCACCTGAACGCCAATCGCCAGAGGTTCGCGAATTGAAATTATCATGGCCGCGCACGCTCTGGTTTGTGCGCTGCATTTTTACGCCAGGGCAGAACGCTGCCATTGTCGAAGACATTTGGCCGGCAAGCATTTCGCAGACTCTGGAAGCGGACATGATGGACACGCCGTTGTCCCAACTATTAATGCCGAACATTTACGACACCGGAAATGGTGCCGTGTGTCTGGGGAATCTTTCTGTCGTGGAATCTGAGCCGATTCATCAGCGCATCGATAAAATCTTGGAGGAGATTCTCGGCTCGCTTTGGAACACCGACTTGATGCCGCGGTTTCAGGATTCTGGCGTCGAGAACCTTGATGACTGGGCAACACACAGCGCGACGAATCCGGATTTCCACACGCAAATTAAATTCCCGAGACATGTGCACGAGACGCTCGGCGGGATGCTGCGCCACCTGACGGAGGCAAAAGCATGAGCGACGATTCATCCGATACCTCTCGCAATCTGGCGCTGACTGTTTACGAAACTGTCTTCCGCGAAACGGAATCGTTCCGTGAAAACAACATTGGCGTCGATCTTGCGTATCTTCTGGGTGCGATTTTCAAAAACACGCCGGACGGCGTCCGGCTTGAATGCGAAAACGGTGGCGGGCACGAGGGCATTCTTTCCGTCTTGACGGATGCCTTCCCGCCGAGTCATTCGGTGTGGAAATTTGTTCAGCGAGATTCGCCGGTCGTCCCGGGCTGCGCCGCGCCAGAGTGCCGGTCACGAAAGGCCGCACCCAAGGTTGACTTCCATCCCATCGACGATGCGCTTGCCCGTTGCCCGGCAATTGAAACGAAATCGCTTGAAGAATTTCTCGACTCGATGCTCGACGAAGACCTTGACGTTCTGGCGCAACTCCCTGGTACACCGGGGCAGGTACTGACCGCGCAATTCGCCTACTACGTCCGCTCGTCGGTCGATCTGACCGAGGCGCTGAAACGCGACAAAGCAAAATCGAAAAACCTCATCGAAACCATCCACCGGCTGCCCGAAGTTAAAAAGCGCCGCCGCAACTCAAGGAGTCACGACCATGATCCCGCTGCATCCGATTCCGAAGCCGCCGCATGACCAACGCGTCGCGTTTCCCGCTGACAACTTGTGTTTTCTCGCGGGGGCCAACGGCTTGTTCAAACAAGTTCGCAACGACTTCTATTCCGCTCGCATCAAGACTGACGAAGTTGCCGGCTTGGCTGAATTGAAAGAGGACGCGACGTTGAATGTCCCGGCACTGCCACTGGATTTATTCCGGCGCGTGGAATCGTTTTTCGTTGCGATCTTCGAAAAGTTCAAAAGCGAAGCGGTCGTGTTGCTGCTGTGCAATCCGGCGCTGCGCGAATGGCGCGTCGTCGTCCCGCGGCAGTCCGTGCGCGGGCTTCGCGTGACCTATGATTTCGGGACACTGCCCCCGACGCCGGAAGGCTTTGAACTCTTCGGCACAATTCACAGCCACGCCGACATCAGCGCTTTTCACAGCGGGACCGACGACCGCGATGAGATCCATTTCGATGGATTGCATATCACCGTCGGCAACCTGAACAAACCGTCACGCAGTTACGCCTGCCGCTGGATGCTGGCCGGACGCGCGTTCACCACATCCCTGGAGGATGTTGTCAAGAGTGAACCGCTGCCGACGGCTGACACCGAATGGCTGGCACAGGTGTCCTACGCTGAGCGGTTGAAAGAGCCCGCACCCGCACCGAAGCCCATTATCGAAGATCCC